>JAPLFR010000008.1:300000-516125 GCA_026390575.1 Ignavibacteriales bacterium | reverse complement strand
TATTAGTCCATCGGGGCGTAGCGTAGCCTGGTAGCGCGTGGCGCCTCCGGCGCCAAGATCGGAAGTTCAAAAATAAGCGTTGTATAAGTTTAAGATGAAGAAAATGTTTTGTATCGGGGCGTAGCGTAGCCTGGTAGCGCGCTTGGTTCGGGACCAAGAGGTCGGAGGTTCAAATCCTCTCGCCCCGACAATGTATTCGACTTATGTGCTTGTAAGCAAAAAGACTCATCGTTATTATACCGGCTCAACGGATAATGTTGAGAATCGATTACAAGAACATAATTCTGGTGAGACAAAATCTATTCGAAATGGTATTCCCTGGAATGTAATCCATATCGAACAGTTTGAAACCAGAGCAGAGGCGGTAAGAAAAGAAAAACAAATTAAGGCGCGAGGAGCAAAACGCTATCTAGATAGTATAAAGTAATCTGGTAGCGCGTGGCGCCTGCGGCGCCAAGGTCGGAGGTTCAAATCCTCTCGCCCCGACAATGTAAAATTAAATAGCGACGTTCTTTTTCAGTATAAAGTCCCATTCACACCTTCCAGTCAGCAAAACTTATGTCATCACACATTGTCGCTATCGTTGGTCGTCCGAACGTTGGTAAATCCACTCTCTTCAATCGTATCTTCGGATCACGCGAAGCAATAGTCTTCGATACGCCCGGTGTAACACGCGATCGCCGGTATGCAGAGGCGGAATGGACCGGCAAATCCTTTACCATGATTGATACCGGTGGATTTGTTCCAAAATCCAATGATATATTTGAAAAAGCTATCCGCGAACAAGCGAACATTGCAATTGAGGAAGCCGATGCCATTGTGTTCGTTGTGGATGCACTGGAGGGATTGACTCCTCTCGACAAAGAGATTGCAGATATTCTACGTCGTTCCAACAAACCGATTCATCTTGTCGTCAATAAAATTGATTCTGCGCAGCGTGAAAATGCTATAGCAGAATTTTATTCTCTCGGACTTGGTGAACCTATCGGCATCGCTGCTCTTGGTGGAAGACAGATCGGTGATTTCCTGGATCTGATTACATCCGATATTAAAAAAGAGACACGGGCTAAAAAAGAAAAACGTCTTCGTCTTGCCGTCATCGGAAAACCCAATGTCGGCAAATCGTCTTTAGTGAATTCGCTGATCGGTAAGACGCGCCAGGTGGTAACAGATATTCCCGGAACCACGCGCGATCCCATCGATACAATTCTTGAATACCAGGGCGAAGAGATTATTCTTGTTGATACGGCGGGGCTGCGGAAGAAGAGTAAAATTTCGGAAAGCATCGAGTTTTACAGCACACTTCGAACATTGCATGCAATTGAACGCAGCGATGTTGCTGTCATTCTCCTTGATGCCAAGCAGGGAGTTGATAAACAAGATTTACAAATTGTCGATGCAACAATAGAACGCCATAGGTCTGCAATTATTGTTGTGAACAAGTGGGATTTGATCGAGAAGGAAACGAATACCGCGCGTCAATATGTCCTTGCGATTGAAAAGAATCTTGGTATGTACGATTACCTCCCCGTCATCTTTGTCTCCGCACTGACAAAACAACGTATCACAAAGGTTATTGATACTGCAAAAGAAGTTCATGTGCAGCAATCGCGAAGAATATCTACGAGTGCGCTGAATAAATCAATTATGGAGGATATCAAAATCACTCCTCCGAAGTCATCGACATCGAGAGAAATCAAAATTAAATTTGTGACGCAAATAAAAACCAATCCGCCCATGTTCGCATTTTTCTGTAACTATCCGAAACTTGTGCAGGAATCATATAAGCGTTTTCTCATGAACAAATTACGAGAACATTTTGGTTTTGCCGGTGTCCCATTGGGAATCACATTCAAGGAAAAATGAGGCAGCGCATTCTCGTCATAGGAGGGCTGGCAGCGGGGCCGGCTGCAGCGAGCAAAGCAAAACGCACGAATCGGAATGCTGAGGTTATTCTCTTCGAGCAAAGCGAACACATATCTTCCGGTATTTGTGAAGTACCATATTATATCAGCAACGTCATTACCGACACCGAAAAACTCTCCGCCTTCACTCCATTAGATTTTGAACGCACGCGCGGCGTGAAAGTTCACACACTGCATCGTGTAGAAGAAATTCAGCAGGTGAAGAAGCATATCGTTGTGCGCGATTTGTATCATGATAAAATGCTTCACTTCGAATATGATAAATTGATTCTTGCCACAGGCTCGAAGACGAAAACGATTGGCATGGCAGGTGAAAATGCACGGAATGTATTTCATGTAAAATCGTTATCAGATGGATTGGCAATAAAACATTTTATCGATGAAGAAAGGCCAAAACGTGCTGTTATTATTGGCGGCGGTTACGTGGCAATTGAAATGTGTGAAGCATTCAGAACGCTTGGTTTAGAGACGACACTTCTTCATCGAGATGAATTGCCAATGTCGAAACTCGAACCCGATGCACGGAAAGATGTACTCGCCGAACTGATGAAGAATGCGGTCCAGTTTCATTCGAAACAAACCCTGAAAGCATTCAAAACAGACGATACGGGAAAAGTTGTAGAAGTTGTGACGAATGCCGGTTGTTATCCCGCAGATTTGCTCATACTCGCAATTGGTGTCGAGCCACACGTTGACCTTGCAAAGTCTATTCGGGTGCGGCTTGGAACCTTTGGAGGTATCCTTACGGATCAGCATCAAACGACTTCAGTAGATTCTATTTACGCTGCAGGAGATTGTTGTGAAGTGAAAAATCTTGTGAACAATCGCTGGATGTATGCGCCGCTTGCGACGTACGCCGCACGACAGGGCTGGGTGGCAGGAGAAAATTCTTCCGGTGGAAATGCAATTTTCAAAGGAGCGATTCGTGCAATAGCAGTGAAGGCATTTGGACTGGAAATTGCGTCAGTCGGATTGAGTTCAAAGGAAGCGGAAGAGTCGGGCTTTAATCCGGTCGTTGAGCACATCGTTGGTGATTCAAGAATATCATTCTATCCGGGCAGCGAAAAAGTTCATATCATCGCGATTGCAGATAAGAAAAGTCATCGGCTGATCGGAGCAAATATCGTTGGCGGAAGCGGAAGTGCATTGCGTACAAATATTCTGGGCGTTGCGATTCAACAAACGATGACAGTTGAAGAAATATCGAAACTCGATTTACTGTATTCTCCACCATTCTCACCATTGTGGGATCCGATTCTTACTGCTGTACATCAACTGAGTAAGAAGATGGATTCCATCAAATAATTCAAAGATAGGAAAATGACAATGAAGAACTTGATCATTATCGATCACCCTCTTGTAAAGCGTGATTTAACGTTGCTCCGGAATAAAAAAACACCGAGTCACCAATTCCGCGCTATTCTCCGCCGGACTGCAAGTCTGATGGCGTATGAAGTTTCGCGTGATCTTCAAACGAAAGAAATTGAAATTCATACACCGCTGGAAAAAACAAAGGGAATTGCCGTCGATCAGCAAATTGTTCTGGTGCCGATTCTCCGTGCCGGACTTGGACTCGTCGGCGGATTTGTAGAAGTGATGCCGAATGCGCGCGTTGGACATATCGGATTATTCAGAGACGAGGAAACGCTGAAACCGGTCGATTATTATTTCAAAGTTCCGCGGAATCTTAATCGGGCATTGGTTCTTCTTCTTGATCCGATGCTGGCGACGGGCGGCAGTGCCGTTGCGGCTATTTCGTTTTTGAAAGAACGAGGCGCCAGCACATTACGTCTCGTCAACTTAGTATCGGCACCTGAAGGTGTCAAGAAAGTACGCAGAGCGCATCCTGATGTGGTGATGTATACCTGCGCGCTTGATCGCGAGCTAAACAATCGCGGCTACATTCTTCCCGGTCTCGGCGATGCCGGAGATAGGATGTTTGGAACGGAATAGACTGATTTGAAAAACAGAATGCTCAATATCATTCTTGCAATTATGCTGGGAATGGCGATTTCCCAAGCGCAGTGGAAGCTGGAATCTTCGCTTCATTCTCTCGTTGTCAGCGGAATTGATTTTATCTTGAAACAGGAATATGATCAAGCCGATTCGCTCTTCCGTGTCGTTACGAATCGTTATCCTGATCATCCAGCTGGTTATCTTTACCGGGCAGCCGTGTTGCAGGCATATAATATCGATTTCGATGTACCGATTGAACAAGGAAAATTTGATTCGTTGTTAACGATGGGAAAGGATGCTTCTGAAAAAATATCTTCGCCATGGAGCGGTTACTTCCTTGGCACAGCAGACGGGTACGATGCATACGAACGGGTGGAACGCGGAGATTGGTTTGGCGGAGTAGGGAAGGGCATGTCTTCAGCATCGAAGTTTGAAGAAATCATAGAAAAAGATTCTTCCTTTTACGATGCGTATGTCGGCATGGGTACGTATTATTACTGGCGCAGCAGGAAGACGGAATTCCTTCGGTGGCTGCCGTTCGTCAAAGATGACCGTGACCTTGGAATCAGATTGCTCTTGATCGGTGCGGAGCATTCAGAATATAATAAGTTTGCCGCAATGAGCGCCCTTGTTTCTATTTATCTTGATAGAAAAGATTACAAACAAGTAGAAGAATGGTCAAAGCATGGTCTGAAATATTATCCGGAGAACCGAATCTTTTTATGGGGCCTCGCTACAGCGTATGACCGGCAGAATCGTCCTGCTGAAGCAGTATCGTCATATTCAAATCTTTTAGAAAATATTATGCGTGCGCATGCACCGCATCCTTACAATGAAATAGTCTGCCGGTTAAATCTTGTCAAATCGAAAGTTGCTGTGAACGATACGACAGCTGCATATTATAATCTCAAAAAACTTCTTTCGTATGAGACATGCTCTTTTCCCGCCAAAATCCAGTCTCGTGCGAAAGCAAAGTTTGAAGAGGCGCAGGCACTGCTTTTAAAACTGGAAAATCAACGAGCAGCATCAAATTAAATTGCAATGACGCTTGATGAGGAGAGGCACTTTTGTCATTGATGTGCCTTGACATTCGGCGGGGAATCCGTATATTCTTTTGTAGTTCAGAGTTCATCCATGATAGATAGTATCAACCAAAAGAAACTCAACGATCTTCTTGCCGTCTGCCGGAAGAATCTGCGCTCGGTGGACGAAGATCTCATCACGCGGGCATTCCTTCTCAGTCTTCAAGCGCACAAGAACAATTTGCGTGCTTCAGGCGAGCCATATTTTATCCATCCATTCGAAGTTGCGATGATCGTTGCAAAGGAGATTGCACTGGATGATGTATCCATTGCGAGCGCACTCTTACACGATGTCGTAGAAGATACAGATTTTGAATTGAAAGATATCCGTGCAGAATTCGGCGATGCAGTAGCAGATATTGTAGATGGTATCACAAAAATTACAGACATCTTCGAAAGCCATGAAGTAACGCAGGCAGAGAGCTATCGCAAGCTCTTGCTTTCGATGGTGGGCGATATTCGCGTCATGCTTGTGAAATTTGCCGATCGCCTTCATAATATGCGTACACTCGAGTACCTTCCCCCTGAAAAGCGTCTCCGGCTTGCAAAAGAAACCCTCGACATTTATGCGCCATTTGCGCACAGGTTTGGATTGGCGCAAATCAAATGGGAATTGGAGGATTTATCTTTCAAGCATTTGCACGTCCAGGAATATGAAAAAATCTCACGGCAGCTGCGTTCCAAGCGGCGTGAGCGCGAGCATTACATCAATCGGTTTATTCAGCCGATCAAAAAGCGGCTCGTAGAAGAAAAGTTGAATTTTGAAGTTGCCGGCAGAGCGAAGCATATTTTCAGCATCTACAATAAGATGTTAAAACGCAACAAACCGCTTGAAGAAATTTACGATCTTTTTGCTGTCCGCATCATCATCGATACAAAAGACAACAGTGAATGTTTTATAGCGTATAGCATTGTTACTGAAATATACAAGCCAATTCCGGAACGGTTTAAGGATTACATTTCAGTTCCGAAGAAGAATGGTTATCAGTCCATTCACACGACAGTGATTGGCCCCGATGGCCGAATGGTGGAAGTACAAATTCGCACGAGGGCAATGCATGAGATAGCAGAGCGCGGTGTTGCGGCACACTGGATTTACAAAGAAAACAATGCATCGCTTGACGAGGAACTCGAGGGCTGGATTAACTGGGTGCGTGAAATATTCGAACAGAAGAACGATGACACTCCAAAAGAACTCATGGAGAGTTTTAAACTCAATCTCTATCAGGATGAAATCTACGTGTTCACACCGAAGGGTGATCTCAAGATACTCCCGCAGAATTCCACTCCAATCGATTTTGCATTTGAAATCCATTCGAACGTCGGTTATCATTGTATTGGCGCTAAAGTGAATGGACGTATTGTTCCTCTGAGCACAATATTACGAAGTGGTGATCAAGTTGAAATTATTACGTCGAAAAATCAAACACCGAATGCCGGTTGGGAACAATTTGCAGTCACACATAAAGCAAAGTCGCATATTCGTAGATTTATTCGCGAGGAATCCCGAAAGTTTGCCGAGGAAGGGAAAGAGACTTGGGAAAAAAAGGTCAAACGCCGTAAAATCGTTATCAGCAAAGAGGAACTTGATAAATTTGTTCATAGTCTCAAATATGCAGACGTCCAGGAATTTTATTCTGCGATTGTCAGCCAAAAAAATGATGTTGATACATTATTAGAACAATACGTTATTCGATTAAAACATCCGGCGGGGGAAGACGCAGTGCAAGCGCCGGATTCAGATTCGCTGTTTTCCAAGTTCATTAACACAGCGCGTGATCTTACAAGCGGAATTGCCGTTCTTGGTGTGAACGATAATTTTTTACACCAATATGCAAAATGCTGCAATCCTATTCCAGGCGATGCCATCGTTGGTTTTGTGACAACAGGTGAAGGCATTAAGATCCATCGGAAGGATTGCAAAAACGTTCTCTCGCTGCGTCTTGCAGAAAGTGAACGCATTGTCGAAGTCAGCTGGCCGTCGGAGCACAACGCAGATTTCATTACAGGAATTCATATAAGCGGTGAAGATCGCCCTGCATTACTCAGCGATATCACACACGCCATCTCTACGTACAAAAATACAAATATCCGCTCTGTGAATGTAGATTCACACGGATCTTCCTTTGATGGAAGATTTGTCCTGTATGTGAAAGATACCGAGCATCTTACACGCATTATCGAAAAGATTAAAAATATATCTGGTATCGAGAGTGTAGAACGATTCTCCGGTAAAGGGGAATAGCATCGTGGAGGCGGCTACGACGTACCAGCGCATTCTTGGAGTTGATTACGGCTCACAGCGTGTCGGTTTATCATTGAGCGATCCGCTGGGCATTATTGCACAACCGATTGACGCACTGAAAAACGATTTGTCACTGTTTCTCAATCTTCAGCAATTATCCATCCGAGAAAACGTGAGATTAATTGTCGTCGGTATGCCCTTCAATTTAAAAGGCCAGCAAGCGCAAAAGGCCGATGAGGTACAAAAATTCATCGAGCTTCTCAAAATAAAACTCAGTATTGAGGTTGTGGCGTGGGATGAGCGGTTCACAACGAGCATGGCACATCAAACGATGCGGACCATGGGGACAAAGAAAAAGGAACGGCAGAAGAAAGATGGCCGGATAGATTCAATGGCAGCCGCAATTATTCTGCAAGGGTTTTTGGATAATACAAAACATTCGCATTCTTGCTGACCATGGAAGAAGAAATTCAACAACGTACATCTCGGCCGATTTTCCACAAGGTACCTGCGGTAACGAAATTCATCCAGCTTCTTAAGCGCAATCCTCTTAAATCACTGCTCGTTTCCTTCTTGTTTATTCTCATTCTTCAAATTCTATTTTTGCCGTATGACAACATCAGGCAATTGAAGACAAAAAATGCAGGTGAGACGGCGTTCATGCGCGAACATGCTGCAAATGCAAAAGAAAAGAATCAACCGTTTCAGAAGAGGCAATCTTGGATATCACTTCGGTCAATTCCTCTGGATGCAATTGATGCGGTGATCGTTTCGGAGGACGGAACATTTTGGTCGCATAATGGCTTTGATTGGTTCGAATTCAGAGAATCCATCGAACGGAATTTTGAAGAAGGGCGTGCAGTGCGCGGTGCAAGTACTATCACACAACAGCTTGTAAAGAATTTGTATCTTTCATCGTCAAAAAATCCTTTAAGAAAATTGAAGGAATGGATTCTGACGTGGTATATGGAACAACAGTTGAGCAAATCGCGAATTCTTGAAATCTATTTGAACGTCATTGAATGGGGCGATGGCGTGTACGGCATCGAAGCAGCGTCGCATTATTATTTCGATAAGTCAGCATCGAATTTAAGCCGAGAGGAATGTGCGCGGCTTGCGGCGATTATTCCAAGCCCGCGTAAACATCGGGCTGATGTAGATTCGAAGTACGTCCTGCGTCGTTCCACGTTGATACTTGAGCGCATGGATGCACGGGGGATGTAAAGAACTGCAGTTATGAAACTTCATGATCTAAAATTGTTGATTGAGGAAGGCGAGGGCTTCGAGCTTGAGTTCAAGCGAAAAGTTTCCACGCCGATCAAAGTGGCAAAGACCCTCATGTCGTTTGCGAATACGAAAGGCGGCATCGTGCTGTTCGGCGTTGATGATGACCGGACCATTGTCGGAGTCGGCAGCGAGAAGGAAGAAATGGAAATGATTCAGACAGCGGCAAGCTTCTACTGCGATCCTCCGATCGAACCGATTATTGATACTGTTCCGTACAAAGGCAAAGATGTGGTTGTCGTGACAGTCGAGGAAAGCGATCAGAAACCGCATTACCTCAATGTTGATGAAGAAGGAAAGAATAGCGGGACACGAGTGTATATTCGCGTGAACGACAAGACCGTAGAAGCAAGCAAAGAAGTGGTGCACATTCTTCAAGCTGAGAATCCAAACGCACCGCCGCTGCGCATCGTTATAGGTGATTCCGAGCGGCATCTCTTTGAATATTTAGATGAGCATGAGCGCATCACAGTAAAACAATTTTCAAATCTTGTGAATATATCCAATCGGCGGGCGTCACGCTCACTGATACAGCTTGTACGAGCTGGAGTTTTGAGGATTCATACACACGAAAAGGAAGACTTTTATACCCGCGCATTTTGAATCGTAATTTGCAGTCCAGCAATAAAAAATAGGTACAGCCAAAATATTTTATTTCATCAGTGCGTTCAACGCCGGTTTTCGTAAGTACACAATCATACCAATCGTTGGAATAATCCATAAGAAAAAACTCAAAATTATTGTGACCATTCCTAAGGGATTGAGATTTCCTAAACTCATACCCATGGTTCCCGTAACATTTGAGAGAGCGGTTTGCATTTGCTTCCAGAGAATAAAACTCAGAAAGGAATCTATGCAAGCGTTCACTATTCCTATCCAGCAGGCAATTTCAAGAATCCTCCTGCCGATTGATCGGAAACGTATAAACTGAATTGATCCAAAAAACACAAACCAGAAATACAGAATTGTATAAACCGACCAGATGCGGTTGTATTGGAATATATCCGTCATTGTATCCATACTACTTTTAGCTTGTGGAAACATTTGAAAAACCATACTTAATTGGTCCATCGGATTTGTCGTCAAATTTGAAAATTCTGATAGAATGATTACAATGGAGAATAAAGCAGTGGACCAGCCAACAATACGAATGGATCGTGACATGAGTATGTTCCTTTTTGAAGATAGATATTTTTCGAACTCCATCATAGAGTCTGAAATAATTTGGATAATAACAAGGAAAACGATGGAAAAGTGCGGAACAATTTGTACTTAGAAGAGTCCAAAGAATACCGTATATTCAAGCACGAAAAGCTCAATGCATATCTCTCAAAATGGACCTAAAGTATGAATGAGGTTGTTCCCAACCGAAAAGAGTACGATCCGCGAATGCACTCGGCGGAGCATATTCTCAATCAAACAATGGTGCGTATATTCAATTGCGGGCGTGCATTCAGCGCGCACATCGAAAAGAAAAAATCGAAATGCGATTATCATTTTGACCGGAACATCACCGCCGAAGAAATCGTCCAGATAGAAAACAAGGTCAACGAAGTAATTAAATCTGATCTCCCGATTCAAGAGAAGATACTCAGCAAAGAAGAAGCAGGGAACATCGTTTCGCTGGCAAGATTACCCGAAGATGCCGGAGATGTAGTGCGTATTATTGCAATAGGAGATTATGATCTCTGTCCGTGCAGTGGTGTGCATGCTCTCACGACAAGTGAGATTGGAGGATTCAAGATTATTTCTACCGATTGTGCAAACGGTATCCTGCGGATTCGATTCAAGATTGATCAGGGGTTATTATAAAGATTGGTGTAGCACCTCGGCGAATTAGATAAGTAGGTTAAATAGTAACATCCTTTGTTGAACACCTGACGGAGTTCTCTTTCTTTTGCTGGTTTTTGTTACAAACATGCAACTCCTATCGAGTCTTTCACTCACGATAGAATACAGAACTCCATGGACGTTCCCCAAATATTCATGTTCATAAATTCGAGTTATCTATTATGTTCGATTTGTGCTACTGAGTAGTTTCAAATAATTCCTAACTCAGTCTTAGCGTTAAACCGATCATTCGACTGAGTTTACGTCGAGGTCGCACACTGAAGCCTTGTTGGAACCATAGTTGATTTAGTAAGTCACATTTCGACGAACTCAAGGTGACCTCGCATTTTTATTAAAATTTGAATAAAGCTGTATTTATCCGTTCATTCTTTTCCGATTTATTCTTATCATGTTCCAGCAATTAATTTACAATAACAGGATCATATCAAGCATGAAAAAAAATCTCCTTCATCGCGTCATCGGCGCATTCGTCCTTTTGGTTTCTGCAATTCAATTTATTATCACAGCGCAAGTCTCCGTTTCATTTTGGGATCCGGGTGAACTTTCTGCCGCCGCCTGTCTCATGCAAGTACCGCACCCGCCGGGTGGTCCTCTATTCTCTTTGGTGGGGAGAGTGTTTTATATGCTTCCCATTCCAGGCGATCTTGGCTTCCGAATGAATTTAGTGTCTGCGATAGCAAGTGCCTTCACGGTGTTGTTTTTATATTTGATAGCCGTTAAGGTTATTGAACACTATAAAGGTAAAACATCCGGCACATCGATGGAGAGTGTGGGAACATACCTTGCGGCTGCAATCGGCGCTCTGACGCTATCCTTTAGCGATACCTTCTGGTTTAATGCAGGTGAAGCAAACTACTTTGCAGCAAGTATGCTGCTCTATTCTTCCATTGTTTGGCTGATGATGGTATGGAACGAAAAAGCTGATGAGCCGGGAAGCGAACGTTATCTGCTTCTGATTGCATACATCGGCGGATTATCTGCAGGGCTCCATTTAATGAGCGTATTAACAATTATCATTGTAGGGATTGTCGTAGTTTTTCGGAAATATGTTCATAACGATGAAGAATGCTTACAGTCATCCTATGTCTTTCTAGGACATATGGCTCTCTTGTTCATCATTGCGGTGATTCTCTGGAGCGGTGAAAAAGCAACGCAGGCACAACCACCGGAGGTGGCCAGCGCATTTGATAAGAAATTCATCGTTGCGATGGTGATAGCAAGTCTTGGAGTGCTTGTATTATTTAGGAAAAAGATTGTTAATCGAAACTCCATTTATCTCGCCGTTCTTGTTGGAGGTAGTGCATTTATTGTGATCTTCGCCGGCATCATCAGATACTTTCCAAAGCTGTTGCTTTATATCGCAGGCGATCATCTTGAAGCAGGACTTTTCGTTCTTTTAGGCGTAATGGCTGCTGGCGGGATTGGAGCATATTGGGCTATGAAACAGCGGCGGATGATACTTGCTTTTTCTATTACTGCTGCACTCATAGCAGTACTCGGTTTTACCACTTATACAATGATTGTTATTCGAGCAAACGCAAACTTACCAATGAATGAAAATCACCCAAAATCATTCGCACAGCTTGTCACGTATTTGAATCGAGAACAATACGGTGATTTTCCGATGTTTCAACGTCGATGGTCGTCAGAGCCAGAAAAAGCAGGCATCTATACGAACTACAGCAGTGATCTCGATTTCTTCTTGAAGTATCAGATGAATCACATGTTCCAGCGATATGTTGCTTGGAATTTCATTGGCCGGGCATCGCATGATCAGGATGGAGATTGGACTTGGAAAGGATATTTCGGGATCCCGTTTTTCTTAGGTCTCTTTGGTCTCTATACACTTTTTCGCAAAGACTGGAAGATGGCAACTGTCTTTCTCATAACATTTGTTTTAATGGGATACCTCATTACCTATTATCAGAATCAGCAACAGCCGCAGCCGAGAGATCGTGAATATTTTTATTGCGGTGCATATTTTGTTTTTGCCTTGTGGATAGCGCTTGGCATTAAAGGATTGCTTGATCTTGTTCAGGAAAAACTTTCGCAGCCATCACTCACGAAGCCGGCATTCATCGGGGTACTTGTACTCAGTACCATGTTCGTTCCGGCAAGAATGCTGCAAGTCAATTATTTCACACACGACCGTTCTAAGAATTGGGTACCATGGGATTTTGCCTACAACATGCTCCAGACTTGTGAACAAGATGCCATTCTCTTTACACAAGGCGACAATGATACGTTCCCGTTATGGTACATTCAGGATGTGGAAGGTGTTCGGCGTGATGTAAGAATTGTGAACTTGAGCTTGGTGAATACATCGTGGTACATTTTGTTGATGAAGAATGCATCGGCGTACCCTGAAGCGAAACCAGTGCCGATGAATATGCCGGATTCTTACATTGAGAATATACAGCCGATTGCATGGGAACCGAGAAATGTCGATCTGCCGATCTCAAAGGAAGCAATTGACCTGTATCAGGAAAAGATGGGCATCATGCTGGACACATCTGTTACAAAGAACGAGAAAATCACATTCTTGCTTAAGAATACCCTACAGTTCGGTCAAACGAAGGCTCTTCGTGTCCAAGATATCGCCGTGTACGATATCGTTATGGCAAATGAGTGGAAGCGGCCGATATATTTTGCATCTACTTGTTCACCGGATGCGAAGATCGGCCTTGATGAATATATGTGGTTTAAAGGTTTGGCTTGGAAACTTGAGCCAAGGAAGGCATCGCCGACAAATTTTGGATTAGATCCGGCAATACTTGAAGCGAATCTTCTCAACGAACCGGACGGGTTCTCCAAGACACCGCAAACCGGTTACAAATTCCGGGAAATTGCAAATCCAAAAGTATTCTTTGATGAGAATACATCGAGAATTATTTCCAACTACAGAGCGGCATTTCGCGGCTTGGCTGCGTATTATATGAATGTCGAGAAAAATCCGCAGAAGAGTTTGAAAGTTCTTGACAAAATGGAAACGCTCATGCCGCACGCGAAAATTCCGTTCGGATGGGAATATGCTTGGGAGATGGCGAATTTTTATCATGCACTTGGACGCATAGATCGGGTCAAAGATATGGCAGCTGAAGTCGAACCGGCATGCCTTGGCCTTATTGAAAGGGGTGAGGTGAATATGAATTCCTATTACAATCCGTACCGAGCACTTCTTGATATTTACGAGATGACAAAGGAATATGATAAATCACTGAATCTTTTACGCCAGCTTGCAGTCAAATATCCATCAGATTCTAGCTTGAAACAGAGAATTCAAATGTTAGAACAGATGAGCAAACAATCGGTTACAACCGCACCAGAAACAGGGAAATAATATACTACACAATATGCCGCGAGACGTCCATATTGTCGTCAACAAGCATACTCCGTACGTTGTGCAGGCTTTTGAGAAGATCGGAATAGTAACTGCGCTTGGTACGCATGAAATTACTAAAGACGCGGTACGAGATGCTGATATTCTGATTGTCCGTTCGGAGACAAAAGTGAATCGCGATCTTCTTGAGGGAAGCCGTGTGAAATTTGTCGGCACGGTGACTATCGGAACAGATCACGTTGACGAAGAGTATCTTAAAAAAAATGGGATTACATTTGTCAGCGCGCCGGGTAGTAATTCCAATTCGGTTTCCGAATATATAACAGCAGCTCTTTTAGAATTAGCGCATAGCAAGGGCTTCTCGCTGCATGAAAAGACCATCGGTATTATTGGTGTCGGTAATGTTGGAAGCAAAGTATGGCGTAAAGCGGAAGCGCTTGGCTTGCGAGTGATTTTGAACGATCCGCCACTTGAACGCCAGGGAAGCAGCTATCCCCTACATTCTTTGGATGAAGTGATGGAAGCGGATATTGTAACACTGCATATTCCGCTGACACGTACGGGGTTCGATGCAACATATCATCTTTTTGATGAAAAGAGAATTTGCAAAATGAAACATGCTAGTATTCTCTTCAATACATCGCGCGGCGCTGTTGTGGAAGGAGAAGCGTTAAAAAGAAAGTTGTTTGATAAGCATCTTGCAGCGGCGGTGCTTGATGTATGGGAGGGAGAACCGACTATCAATTCTTCTCTGCTTGATCTTGTAGCGATCGGATCACCGCATATTGCAGGATATTCATTAGACGGCAAGGTGAATGCCCTCCGAATGAATTATGAAGCCGTCTGCCGTTTTCTGTCTTTACCCGTCGACCGGGATATGAACACACTTGTGCCTGAACCAGCATTGCCGGAAATAAAAAATGATGCGCTGAACATATCACATGAACACGCGCTTCGAGAAATCGTACGTCAATGCTATGATATTCGTTTGGATGATCGTCTTCTGCGTCTGTTGGTATCGCTTCCAGAAACAGAACGCGGTAAGTATTTTCAAAAACTTCGTGCAGAGTACCGGATAAGAAGAGAATTTTTTAATTATACTGTTTTTCTTCCAAACGAAGCAAAGGAAATAGCTCGTGTGCTTCATTTGCTCGGATTCAAAGTCAACACAGAAGGAAAAATAAATGGCTGAAACTCTGTTCGCAAGAATTCTGAGAGTCCATCCGGAACAGACGGACATTCCATTACCAAATTATGCAACAGAGGGATCTGCTGGAATGGATATTTGCGCAGCCGTGGAACAGGATATTGAAATTCTGCCAGGTGAAACCACATTAATTCCATCAGGATTTGTCATCGAGCTGCCGCAAGGATATGAAGCGCAGGTTCGACCGCGAAGCGGTCTTGCCATCAAGCATAGTATTGGAATTCTCAACTCACCAGGGACTATTGATTCCGATTATCGCGGTGAAGTAAAAATTATCCTATCGAATTTTGGAAAAACGCCATACATCATTCATCGTGGAGATCGTATTGCTCAAATGATTGTAGCACAATACGAACGCGTTCACTGGAAAGAAACGTCGTCGCTTGCTGATTCTGTACGCGGAGATGGCGGTTTCGGGCATACGGGGGTTCTCTCCAAAGGAAAAAACTAATATGGCGAAACGACGAGCAGAAAAAAAATCGACGAAATCGAATTCCTCGGAATCGATTACGTCACAGGGTGTTCGATGGGATTCGCTTTTTACTTCACTCGGTAGAATTGAAATCGTTCTGTTTGTGGGAGGTATGCTGCTGCTCATGGTTCTCATTTATACGATTCATGAAATCCTTTCTCCATTCCTTGCGCTTGGCGCTATTCTTTTTATTCTTTTTCCACTTCGCCGTTATTTACTTGCCAGGAATATTATGTGGCTGGCAATCGTGTTATTTGCTTTGTGGTTTTTAGATGCCATATCGACGATTCTTGCTCCATTTGTTGTTTCACTGGTCTTCGCGTATATGCTCAATCCTATTGTAGATCTTTTCCAAAGCTGGAAAATTCCTCGATGGGTTACTTCGCTTGTGCTCATTCTTTTATTTATCACCAGTATAACGCTCGTTCTTTTTTTCGTGCTGCCGGTAGCATTGACACAGTTTGAAGGAGTGTTGGACACACTTTCAAAAATTATGAATGACTATCGGAATACGATATGGGAGAGTCATCTCATAAAAATTCTCGAGCGTTATGGCATTTCTGTGAATGAGCTCCGTAATACATTTTCGAATCAATTGACACCGCGTTTTGAGGACATTCTCAAAGCGCTCCTCAAAGGGCTCGGTTCTTTGATGAGCAGTATCTCCGGCCTCATCACTCAAATATTCTATATAATCCTTGTACCATTTCTTACGTTTTATTTCTTAACGGACTTTCCTAAAATAGGCCATCGCTTTTTGAAACTCTTTCCCAGGCGAACACGCGATCAAGTGGAAGATTACATGAATCGTGCAGACGATCTCATTGGACATTATTTACGCGGTGCCTTGACTGTAGCATTTCTTGAAGGCATCGTTGTTGCGTTTCTTTTTTCTGTTGTCGGTATCAAATATGCGCTTTTGCTTGGACTGCTTGCGTGCGTTTTCGATCTTGTGCCATATTTTGGTTTGTTCGCGATTATGGCACTCTCATCAGTCATTGCGCTCGTCAGTGGTCCGCCGGCTTTGACAAAGCTGTCAATTGCTATCGTTTCTATTGCCGTCCTTCACATGGCGGAAGTTACTTTCCTGTCTCCCAAAATTATTGGCAGCAAAGTAGGATTGCATCCGCTTCTCATTATTCTTTCGTTACTTATCTTCATGTATTTTCTGGGTTTCGTTGGTTTGTTGATTGCCGTCCCAACGACGGCATTAACCATTTTATTTGTGAGAGATTGGGAAACACGGAGACGCGGAACCAAATCACCTTCTGGAGAATCTTCCACAACGGCGCTCTAATGTCAGGTACTCTTTATCTTGTTGCAACTCCAATAGGCAATTACGATGACATCACCTTGCGTGCATTGAAGGCGCTTAAGTCGGTAGATGTCGTTGTATGCGAAGAACGAAGTGAAGGATTGCGTTTGCTTCGACACTATGGAATTGAAAAGCAGGTCGAGACGTTGAACGAACACAATGAAGCTGCAGCAGCAAGTATTATGATCGATGTGTTGAAAGAGGGAAAATCGGTCGCATTGATCTCAGACGCAGGTACGCCGGTGTTTTCGGATCCAGGAAGAGTATTGGTAGAGAAAGCAATTCGACACAACATAAAGATTGTTCCGGTGCCCGGCGCTTCCTCGTTATTGCCGGCACTCATCGTCTCAGGATTTCCAATCAAAGAATTTGTATTTGCAGGATTCCTTTCGCCAAAACGTGAACGGCGGCTGACAGAATTACGCAACTTCAAAAAAGAACAGAGAACTATTGTGTTCATGGATACGCCGTACCGTCTTGTACAACTTTTGCGTGATATGGCGGATGTTTTCGGAGAGACTCGGCGTGTGTGCGTAGCATTTGATCTCACATTGCCTTCGGAAGAGATTTATCACAGCACGCCTCCAAAGTTATATCAGCAGTTTCTCAAAGATGAAAAAAAGGGAGAATTTGTGATTGTACTGGAAGGGAAGTAAAAACTCCTGGTTGTTCGGATCTCCTTTCAAATCTAACACAGTAATAATAATACATAGTTACCAAGGAGTGTACTATGAGAGAAATAACGATTATTCTTGCTGATGATCATCCATTATTGCGCCTTGGATTGCGCGAGATCATACACCAGCATACCGGTTTTCGTGTCGTTGCAGAAGCTGGCAACGGTGAGCGCGCGCTTGAACTTATAGAACAGTTAAGACCATCTATCGCCATCCTTGATATTGATATGCCTAAGTTGAGCGGACTTGATGTAGTAAAGCAAATTCTTAAACGTAAGATTCCGACAGAAATCATCATTTTAACAATGCACGGTGAAGCATCCTTCGTAGAGCGAGCCATAGATCTCGGTGTGATGGGGTATGTGCTGAAAGAAAGCGTTGAGTATGAGATATGCGCAGCGATTGAATCAGTCCATAATGGAAAGCCTTATGTGAGTCCATCCCTTTCGAATATTCTCCTGAAACGCAATAATCATTCTAAGGAAGGAGTCGAGAAGAAGCTTGGAATTACCGAACTTAGTCCTGCCGAAAGAAATGTGCTGAAATTAGTGGCAGACAATAAAACCACAAAAGAAATCGCAGACATGTTGTTCGTGAGCGAGCGTACAGTTGAATCGCACCGTTCGAGCATTTGTTCGAAACTTGATCTCCATGGTCAGAATGCTCTTCTGCGTTATGCTATGACGATTAAAAACCGCATAGAATAAAGACGCTTTCCGCTGAAAATAATCCTCAACAAGTAATCATCACCGATCTTCACATTTTCCGTACTAGTACGGATCAAATTCGGTATCGGTACGTATAGTATTCCGTCATCTTCCATGGTATTTTTTCCCCATCACAAAGACGAGAGTAACTCCTTTGTGAGTGCAATGAAAGATGATTTCAATGACGACGATCCAACAAAGATTCTCCCAAATTCTCATTCTCTTGATAACCGCAGCGCTTTCAGCTTCTGCAGGGAATGAACTGAAGGTTGTACGGACATCACTAAGTTCATTCGATATCCAGTTTGCCAATTCCGTAGCATTTGCAGGAATTCAGTTCAGCGTGCATCTTTCATCCGCCATTGTATTGGAATCAGTCAAACCGGGAACTCAGACAGCAGAATCGTCTTGGATCGTTGATTCGTACGTTGCAGATGACTCCACCATCAATGTTGTGGTACTCAACCTCATGCAACAAAGCTTTTGCGACGGATCGGGAACTCTCGCTTCTATTCTTTTTAAAGTAGTCGGTCCGCAAAAAACGAACTCTGTTATATTATCAAATGTAATGGTCATTGACAAAAATGGTGATAGTCTTGGAGTAACGATTACGAATTTGGTATGGAATGACAAAAACCTCTCAATAACGAATACCGATAAAATGAAGTCATTTGTTCTTGGACAAAATTTTCCGAATCCGTTCAATCCCTCTACCATGCTTACGTATCGACTGAATGTGCCGGCCCAAGTGCGGTTAAGCATCTATGATATAGCGGGACGCGAGGTAACACGATTGATCGATCAATATCAATATGTAGGTGAGTATCAAGTAAAATGGGATAGTAATTCGAATAATGGACAAAAGCTGGCTTCGGGCATGTATGTGGCCCGACTCAGTGTCGATAATAACAGTATCTCACGGAAAATGTTACTGACAAAATGAGCACGTCCCGATATTCATTCTGTCATATTTTCTTGTTGGATTTAACAGTGATAAAAGTTTCTTTCTAATGTATTAACTCATAGAAGGGCATCTCTTATGGCAACATCTCAATGTCTCAAATGCGGGAATCGATTCTTTGAATCAGTTGTGAAAATTCCTATTGGATCCCCGCGAAGGGTCATGTTCATTCAATGTTCTGTGTGTGGTGGAGTCGTTGGTGTTCAGGAAGAGCATGGTCAGAGCTCAAAAAAGGATGCCGAACGAATCGAACTCATGGAAGAACCGGCACGTTCTTTTTTCAAGACTCAGACCGTCGTTCCTTCTGACATCAACACCGTCCTGAGGCTGCTTTACGGATGAGAATATTTCTTCTGATCAACTTTCATCCGAAGGGATTCTTCTATCAAATCAACTATTGGAGTCTATATGAAGTCTGCAGTAAAGATTGAAGAACTTCAAAAACTTATCCCATCGACCAGATCAATGTTGTATTTACAGATCGCGGGAGTGCAAATCTTTTTGATCGCATTATTGTTTTCAAGTGAAAACATCATGTATACTCTTCTTTTACTGATTGGAGCGGCGGCACTTACAGAAGGTTTTGAAAAAACGAGATTGCAGAACAAGATCAAACAAATAATAGAATGAAGGATCGCTTTTGCATCCTTCTAACGAATTTAATGTTTTTCACTGTTGAATTTCTTGCAAACCTATAATGGTATCACCTGTATTTTTAAAATACACGCATTTGCGTGATTGACAGTCAACTTCTTTTTATGATAATTTCTCTTGTTAAAACAATGACGGAAACATACAGCAATAGAGTGCTTCTATAGGTATTTGACACAATTAAAATTGTGAAATGTATCCGTTGATAAAAGAACAGGGAGCAATAGGATAGAACAGGAGGTACCGTATGAATGTCGCGAGGACTGTCAGAAATGAAACGAAGGCCATTTCACTGAGACTATCGGACTTAAATAATGGTGAATATCTTTTGTATAAATTGAAAGTGTGGGGATCTCAAGGTATATTTTCTATTGTGGATGAAAAAAGTAGAGTTCTTATGAAATACTCTGACTTCCCCAATCCCCAACAGGAATATTTGCTTAAGTGGCCGAAAACGCCAGCAGATATTCCGGCTGAGAATGATATTATTTACACACTGGCAGTTTCCTTCATGAAGGCTACGAAATATTCCTATGCCGTTGAGCATTATAAAGCGGATGGATCTTCGCCTGTCACTCTTAAAAGTATCGACTTTGAGAGCCAGAAAGCCCTGGATTCGGATTACAATACACTGAGAATACTTCTTACTCAATAGGAATAACAGTAGTGTAAGTTAATATTGCAGCTGAAAGAGACAACAGATTGTATTAGTCTTTTCCTCTCCGCATACTAGACCGTCAATTCACAGCTTACCATCTCATTGACTTTAGATAATTATTTTATAAAAAAGAGTGATTACCGCTAAAACCAGATAAAACCATGCTAAATGCAACAGATTGATGGGGAAATGAAATCGGAGAATCGCCAAATGTCAGACTACAAGACAAATCGATATCCGTCAAGTACCAAATGCAAAATATCTCACTCCCTAGTAGTGAGCTGTTGTGGAATCCCGTCCGACTTTGTCCGAGGTTGACCAAAAAGTGTAAAATTAACGGTAGTCGAAACCTTCAGGTTTCGTTTTCAGATAATAAACAAAGACTAAAGTCTTCAACTACCATGTTTTCGGTACTTTTTGGTCAGGCATGCGGTCGCGACTAAAGTCGGATCTTGATCTCGTGGCGCAATATGCGTTACGGACTTATCCCGACATAAATATTCTTGCAAGATAGCGTTTGCTACATTCTCAGGCTTTCAGCTATCGGGAATCTATCTTTTAAATAATTCACTGTGTGAAATAGCCCACTACCTAAGAGGCTTGATTCTTTTCCGAGGATAGTGTACGTTTCATAAAGAAAAATTCTCCCGGGAGGAGTATCATGAAAAGAATTATTATCTCTTTATTCGCAGTGGGAATATTCTCTATGACCGCCGCCGCTCAGAGCTCATTTGATGTGCAAGCCTATCAATCCTTTTTACAGAGTTCAAAAAATCTAACACCCGCTGAGCTTCGATCATCGCATGATGCTGGAATATTCGATGCTCAAATTCACCAGAGTGCACCTCCGGCATACTTCGATACGATTAATCGGTATTATTCTCTGACAGCATATGAAAGAACATTGCTGGAGAGCCATGGATTTGTAGCAACCGCCCGGTTGTCGAAGCCTACCTTTATGGCTGCCTTTACTGAAATATTCCAACGCGATTTGCCAGTCTATGTCTCGAGCGATGCGATACTTCATGCAATCCATATGTCCTATGACGCAATCCTGATGGATGTTGAAGAGCAAAAAATGATTCCTTGGCTCGATACACTTCTCATGCAGATGCATGCACAGGTTCCTGTTCTGGCGAATGGATATGCATTGGACACTGGGATGACGACGATGTTGAAGGATCTCGATGTTTATCTCACAGTCCCGAGAAAACTCCTCGGCCGCGCTGTCAACCCCGTGTATTCAGAAAATGCAGCAACGATCTCTGCATTACTTCAAGATATTCAATCTCAGGTTCCGAATACTATTCCAATCTTCTCCGAAACATCTCGAAAATATGACTTTAGCCAGTTTACCGTACGTGGGCATTATACGTTAAGTCCTGAACTGGGTGCATATTTCAAAGCAATGATGTGGCTGGGGCGGACAGAAATATATTTAATACCTCCGCGGGAAGCCGGTGCAGCAGCAGTTCCTGACAATGATGTCCAACGCCAAACGATTCTCGCCGCACTCACAACGGAAGCGATCGCCGGTGCAAAAGCACAACGCCTTCTCGACACGCTCGATGCCGTGATCCAGTTTTTCGTTGGTGAAGCAGATAATGTCACCTGTAAAAACATTCAAGATCTTCTGCATGAAAATTCTATTCAATCTGCCAGCGCGATGCTGGATACTTCTGTTTGGCGAAAATTTCAGAATTCTCTACTCAATAAACCGTACACGTTCCAACGCATTTTATCTCAAATGCTTTGGTCGGATCCGCTTTCCCCGGAGAAAATTCGCCCGGCATCAGCGTTCCTTCTTCTCGGACAGCGGTTTATTGTCGATTCCTATATCACAGGGAATGTTGTCTACGACCGCATCCCGGCGCCCCGGATGCTTCCCTCCTCGCTCGATGTTCTCTTTGCCCTTGGGAACGATGCAGCCGCACAATTGCTCGATTCACAGTTGGACCAATATGGATATGCCCCGAACCTCGCATCGCTCCGATATATGGTCGATTCGTATGATGACAGTTTCTGGAGGAGCACACTCTATAATGGCTGGTTGCACAGTCTTCGCGCACTCAATCCGCCTCAGGTACGCGATTCGCTTCCTGCGTTTATGCAGACCGCGGCCTGGTGGCAGCAAAAGATGAATACTCAGCTTGCTTCCTGGGCAGAATTGCGTCACGACAACCTTCTCTATGCAAAGCAGTCGTATTCCGGTATGGTCATTTGCTCATATCCGGAAAGTTATGTCGAACCGATCCCCGAATTCTACGCGCGAATAAAAATCTTTGCTGATGGTGCGAAAGATTTTTTTAGCAGAATGAACATTGGGCAGACGACGAGTTATTTCCAATATCTGTCCGCTACAGCCGACACGCTGCGAATTATTGCGCAAAAGACATTCTCTCATATACCCATCAATCAAACAGAGCATGTATTTCTTGAACACATGATAAATATTACGTCCGGAGGTGGATGTAGCGGCCCCACTACCTCATACACGGGATGGTATCCTCAGCTCTACTATACACACAGTGGCGGATATGATAAATACGATGCCCTTGTTGCCGATATCCATACCGCTCCTACAGATGCATTCGGCAACATGGTCGGCTGGGTAATGCATGTCGGCACGGGAAAGGTCGATATGATGATGCTTAACGCAACAACGACCGATGGACGCCCGATGTCCTATATCGGACCAGTGTATCGGTATTATGAATATGTCAGCACTAATTTTAAACGACTGACGGATGAAGAGTGGAGGGCGATGGGGGAGAATCCGCCGATCGCCCGTCCGAGTTTTGCACATCTGTACCTCGCCGATTCGACCGGAAATTCACCCGGATTAGCGTCATCACTGAGGACGACTGATGTTCATGAAATAAAACCGCCGCAAACACCGTCGGATTTTTGGTTAGGTCAGAATTTTCCCAATCCATTCAATAGTACGACAATTATTCCATTCTCCATACCGGCGTCACTTGGACATCAACCTGTTATGATCAAGATCTACAATACGATGGGCCAGGAGATTGCTCTCTTGCTCAACCAGGAATTCCCGGAAGGTTC
This sequence comes from Ignavibacteriales bacterium, assembly GCA_026390575.1. Classification (NCBI taxonomy): domain Bacteria; kingdom Pseudomonadati; phylum Ignavibacteriota; class Ignavibacteria; order Ignavibacteriales; species Ignavibacteriales bacterium. The sequence goes on along the minus strand of JAPLFR010000008.1, from coordinate 492,728 downwards.
GTACGTTGTGCGGTGGGATGGAACGACACGCGACGGTCTCTCTATGGCAAGTGGAGTTTATTTTTATACTGTCGCAGTCGGGTTGAGACAACAAACCGGTAAGATGATGCTGTTGAAATAATTCATTTACCTCTCCGATCGCTGAGGGCGGTCGGAGAGGTAGTAGCTCTTTCGTGGAAGCAGCTATTCCGCCGTTAACGCTCCCAAGCAGAGCTTGGGAGCGAGTAGATGATGCTGTTGAAATAATTCATTTACCTCTCCGATCGCTGAAAGCGGTCGGAGAGGTGGTTTCAAGTTGCGAAGGTTATTATCTGCGCTACCATGTAGAGTTTGGGGGTGAGTAAAAACAAAAAAGGCGGCCATATCAAGGGAACCGCCTTACTGATATTCTCATGAATATGCAGGACGCTGCAGATGAAAGCTACGGTAGCAACATTGCCGCAGCAACTACCGATGTCCATAAACCATTCTTATCACCCTCAGCAGATTGTGTTACGTTAAATGTGCGGACAATCTTGCCGGACATCTTGAATATTTTTTCCCGCTCATCCCATTCGGTATTTGGGTCAAATTGCACTCCAAGTGTTGTGGCAAGCATCGAAGCTGCAAGGTCTTCTGCATATTCACCGGCACGTTCATCTGTTTCACCAAAAGGGTGGTGCTCTGAAAGATATCCATAGACAGAATCGTCAGCGGGCTGCGCAACACCAATCGAAGCCGCTATAAGGCGATTGGGTTCGTTTGTAGCGTTTCGTGCCATAACACAGAATGTAATCTGCCCGGCGCTTAATTGCTTCACGCCTTCATCTTTCGGAATACGCTTGCAGCCTGGCGGATAGATACTGGAAACAGTGACGAGATTGCAGATTTCAATTCCTGCATCGCGCAAGGCGAGTTCAAAAGATTGCAGGTAGTCTCTGTGGCGTCCAACGCCTTTGGTGAAAAACATTTTAGTGGGAGTGAACAATTTTATTTTCTCCGCCTCGTGGTGAATAATTATCGTTTAACTTTTAGAAAACGCCGCTTCCCGACTTTGAGGATGAACTCGTCTTTATCGGGCAAAAGTACGTTGGGGTCGGTTACACGCTCATCATCAATGCTGACCCCGCCTTGATCGATAAGCCGTCGAGCTTCGCCTTTCGAGGCAGCAAGTTTTGCCTCGGTCAGCAAGGCAATAATGTTGCCAGATTCACTCCGCTTGAACTCTTCAATATTGTCCGGAATGCTTTTTTGTACAAAAATTTTATCAAATTCTTTTTCCGCATCGTCTGCTGAAGCTTGAGAATGATACATGCGCACAAGTGTCCGTGCAAGCAACCGTTTTATATTGCGTGGGTTGTTTATTGGATTTTCAAGTGAGGATTTGATCTCTAATAATTCTTGTTTTGGTACATCGGTTACTAGCTCGAAGTATTGATAAATCAATTTGTCGGGAATACTCAGCGTCTTACCAAAGATTTCTTTTGGCGGATCGCTTATGCCAATGTAATTATCTAACGATTTGCTCATCTTGTCGACACCATCAGTGCCCACAAGGATCGGCATAGTCAAAATAACCTGCGGTTCCTGGTTGTATTCCCGTTGAATATCTCTTCCGACTAACAGATTGAATTTCTGATCTGTTCCGCCAAGTTCGACATCTGAATGGATGGCAACTGAATCCATTGCTTGTGCGAGAGGGTAGAGAAATTCATGCACACTAATCGGTTCGCCTGCTTTATAGCGAATTGTAAAATCATCCCGCTCGAGCATCCTCGCAACTGTGTACTTGCTGGCAAGACGAATTACATCTGCAAAGCTCATCTTATTCAACCAATCGGAATTGTACTGCATCGATACTCTCTGGGTGGAGAGTATTTTTTCAGCCTGTTCAAAATACGATTGGCCGTTACGGTGTGTCTCTTCAAGTGTCAACGATGGGCGCGTTTTGCTCTTACCCGAAGGATCGCCAATCATTCCTGTAAAGTCGCCGATGATGAGAATCGCGATATGACCGAGATCCTGAAACTGTCGAAGTTTTCGGAGAACAACAGAATGACCTAAATGTAAATCAGGACGGCTTGGGTCGCAGCCAAGTTTGATGTTGAGTGGTGTATCTGTTTTGATGGAACGCTCAAGCTTTTTAACGATGTCCTCTTCGGGAATAATTTCCGAGGTACCGCGCTTGATGACATCCATTTGTTCGTTAATAGTTGGGAACAATTCTTACGTTCTACTCCTTCTCGCTCTTGCAATGTCACGTTCTGCATCGCGCTTGGCAATTGCATCACGCTTATCATAACTTTTCTTGCCGCGCGCCAGCGCCAGCTCGACTTTCGCGTAGGGGCCTTTAAAATATACCGACAATGGAATAAGTGTCAATCCTTTTTCTTTCATTCCGCCAATGAGTTTGCGGATTTGTTTCCTCTGTAAGAGGAGCTTCCGTTTGCGGCGGGGATCATGATTATTGATGTTCCCTTGTTCGTACGGACTTATATGCATTCCTTCCAACCACACTTCGCCGCTTCGCAATTCCGCATAACTATCCTGGAGATTTGCATTACCTTTGCGCAGCGATTTTACTTCGGTGCCGGTGAGAACAATACCGGCTTCCAATGCTTCGATAATAAAATATTCGTGCCGCGCTTTGCGGTTGCTTATGGAAATACGTTGTGGTGTTTCAGACATCCGCTTTTATTTTAACATACCTGAAAAGTAAAAAAGAATCAATCGGAAATCGAAATTATATGATGAGAACTATTTAATCTCATTTTGACGATGAAATGTTTTTTTGGGGGGTCAAAGTCGGTACATGCCTGTTCGTTGTCGGCCTATTCGTTTGCATACACTGAGCGGGGATCTCGTGATGAATGCAAAAATTATCGTTCGGCGAATGGGAACTTGATGCCGTTGTTCATCGTTTTAGAGAACGAGATCAAAGGAAGCGATCGGCTGTTTTGCCTTTCGGAACACTTCTGGCTATATTATGAATACATAGTCATAATTCCTCATGTGAAAGATTTCCTATGGCAGAACGACAATATGATGTGACGGTGATTGGCGGGGGTCCTGGCGGATATGTTGCTGCGATTCGTGCCGCACAATTAGGCATGAAGGTCGGCTTGATAGAACGGGAAAAGCTCGGCGGTGTTTGCCTCAACTGGGGATGCATTCCTTCGAAAGCACTGCTGAAGAGTGCGGAACTGTATAATGCTTTTAAAAAGTCGCAGGAGTTCGGGATATCTCACACGGGATTATCTTACGATTTCTCTAAAATTATTGCTCGAAGCCGCGGTGTGGCTGACCGCGTTTCTAAAGGTGTCGAGTACCTGATGAGGAAAAATAAAATTGAAATTGTTTCTGGAACTGCGAAACTAACCGGAAAAAATTCAATCGAAGTGACAATAGAGAATAAAGTCACAGATACGATCAAAACGAAGAATATTATTATTGCAACCGGCGGCAGACCGCGCTCTATACCAGGCGTTACAATCGACCGGAAAAAGATTATGACAAGTTCCGAAGCAATGACACTATCGGAGCAGCCGAAGTCGATGATTATTATTGGCGGCGGCGCCATAGGCGTTGAATTTGCTTACTTCTATAACTCGTTTGGCACAAAGGTGACAATTATTGAAATGCTGCCGTCCATTCTGCCGATGGAAGATAAAGAGATCACTAAAATTCTTGATGCAAGCTTGAAGAAATCCGGTATTGATATTCTCGCAAACACAAAGGTTGAAGGTGTGAAAATCGGTGATAGTGTTACAGTGACGGTTTTAGACAAAGATGGAAAGAAAGACGTAGTTGCAGATGTAGCGTTAATGGCGGTTGGTGTTCAAGCGAACGTAGATCATCTTGGTTTGGAAGCACTCGGCGTTACGTTAGAACGCGGATTTATTGCAGTGAACGAATTTGGAAAAACGAATATAGACGGAATTTATGCAGTCGGTGATGTTGCCGGGCCGCCATTGCTTGCGCACGTTGCCTCGCATGAAGGCATCGTATCGGCAGATCACATTGCAGGAAAAGCGAAGCACGGTATTGACAAAACAAATATTCCAAGCTGTACCTATTGCCAGCCGCAAGTTGCAAGTGTTGGATTAACAGAAGATGCAGCAATTGCAAAGGGATACAAAGTGAAAGTTGGACGTTTTCCATTCCGTCCTCTCGGTAAAGCGATGGCGATTGGTGAAACGGAGGGAATTGTAAAACTGGTTTTCGATGAAAAATTCGGTGAGCTGCTTGGTGCGCACATCATTGGCTCGGAGGCAACAGAAATGATTGCAGAACTCGGGATTGCCAAAGCGCTTGAGACAACATGGGAAGAGCTAAACCACACGATGCATGCGCATCCGACATTATCAGAAGCAGTGATGGAAGCGGCCGGACAGGCATTTGATGTTGCGATTCATATTTAAAAATATGATAAGAGAAATATATTGATCCCGCTTCTTGTCTCTAACATTGGACGCACACGATACGCAGATGCGTGGACGCTTCAACAAGAACTATGGACACTACGGCATACAGAGGCAATTCAAGATATACTGCTTCTCACCGAGCATGAACATGTCTATACACTCGGCAAATCGACCGATGACAATCATCTTCTTGCGACAGAAGTAGAACTGAAAATCTCCAGCACGGACGTTTTCCATGTCGACCGCGGCGGCGATATCACATATCACGGTCCTGGACAACTCGTTGGCTATCCCATCATTGACCTCAATAATTACTTTTTGGATATTCACCGCTACTTGCGGAGCTTGGAAGAAGTAATTATTAAAACGCTGGCTGTATTTGGAATCTTGGCCGGGCGTGAGAAGGATATGACGGGTGTGTGGGTGAAAGAAGAAAAGATAGCCGCCATCGGTGTGAAGGTGAGCCGCTGGGTAACAATGCATGGATTTGCGCTCAACGTGGATACAGATTTATCGAAGTTCGATCGGATTATTCCATGCGGCATCTTTCATAAAGGAGTGACATCGATGCAGCGAACGCTGGGGCAAGAAGTTCCCATCGACTCTGTCCAAAAGGCGATCGTTGAATCTTTTGCGGATGTATTTGGATGCAAACCCCATTGGATAGAAAAAGATAAATTGGATGCGAGCATAATTACAGATACGACACAACAACAAAGAGCGGACGAATTATCTAAGAGTATTGTAACGGATTGAAAGATCAACGGTCATGGTTATTCATAACTTATAAGGAGCCTCGCGAAACGTGAGAGGTGCAACGCACGCTATAGAAACAAGTGATGTACGCGCACTTGGATTGTCAAAAGAGGATTTGATTCAAGCGTATCGAATCATGCTTCTTTCCCGCCGGATGGATGATAAGCAGCTCATGATCCTGAAACAAGGGAAATCATTTTTCCATATTGGCGGATCAGGACATGAAGCGGCGCAGATTGCGGCAGCAGCTGCCTTGCGGCCAGGGTACGACTGGGCTTTTCCCTATTATCGTGATCAGGCTTTTGTTCTAAAATATGGAATGACGCCTCAAGATATTTTCCTCGCAGCATTACATCGTGAGAACGACCCGACAAGCGGAGCTCGACAAATGCCTGGGCATTTTGGAATGAAACAGCTCCGTATTATTGCGCAATCCAGTCCCACGGGGACACAATTCCTTCAAGCTGTTGGAGTCGCGCTTGCCGTGAAGAGAGAAAAATTGGATGAAGTGGTCTATGTTTCTTCCGGAGAAGGAGCGACAAGTGAAGGAGAATTTTACGAAGCATTGAACTGGGCAGCACGCGAAGCGTTGCCTGTGATTTTTTTTATTCAAGACAATAAATTAGCAATTTCGGTCCCTGTGACTGCTCAAACCGCCGGTGGTTCGATTTACGAAGTAGCCAAGGGTTTTAAAGGGCTTGAGCGTTTTCAATGTGATGGAACTGATATTGTAGAAACATACGTGACGATGCAAAAAGCTGTCCAGCATGCTCGAGAACACAAAGGGCCGTCGCTGATCCATGCACATGTCGTTCGCCTTCTGCCGCATTCATCGTCAGATGATCATCGCAAATACCGCACAGCAGAAGACATAGAGCTGGACCGCCGGCGCGATCCAATTCCACGATTGGCTCACTTACTGCTTGAACAAGGATATTTACTTGAGGACGAAGCAGATGAGATGAAGGAAGAAGTGAAACGTACGGTCGACGATGTTGCAGAGTGGGCGGAAAGCCAATCGCTTCCGGATCCTTCAACGGTTATGAACCATCTCTATGGCATCTCTCACGCGAATCCGCCAAAGGAATTTGTTGAACCGACTCACACGCGAAGCAAAATTGTTATGATAGATGCCATCAACCATGCTTTGGATGAAGAAATGGGAATCAATCCAAAAATGGTTACCTTTGGCGAAGATATTGCCGATGGAAAAGGCGGCGTCTTCACTGCCACCAAAGGATTGCTGACAAAGTATGGAAGCGATCGGACATTCAACTCACAGTTAGCAGAAGCGAGTATTGTCGGTGCAGCAATTGGTATGGCATTAAAAGGGTGGACTCCAGTCACAGAAATTCAATTTGGGGATTATATCTGGCCTGCGTTCATGCAGATAAGAAATGAACTATCGATGATGCGTTATCGTTCAAACGGTACTTGGTCTTGCCCCTTGGTCATCCGGGTTCCGATTGGTGGATATATTCACGGCGGACTGTATCACAGCCAGAGCATTGAAGCCTTCATGGCGCACATTCCTGGAATTCGTCTGGCTTTTCCATCGACAGCCGCAGATGCAAAAGGACTATTGAAATCCTCAATTCGTGGAGATGATCCGGTGATTTTTATGGAGCATAAAGCATTGTACAGGCAGGGATACGCTTCAACTCCCGAACCCGATGCAGACTATATGCTGCCGTTCGGCGTAGCAGCTGTAAGACGTGAAGGAAAAGATATTACAATCATCACGTATGGAGCAATGGTCCAGCAATCATTAGAAGCTGCGCGAGCGATAGAGTCAAACGGTGTGAGTGTAGAAGTGATTGATCTGCGTACACTGAATCCACTGGATGAAGAAACGATTTACCAATCGGTAAAGAAAACGAATAAAGTTGCGGTGATCCATGAAGATACTTTGACAGGCGGTTTTGGAGCAGAGATTGCGGCTCTTATATCTACGAATTGTTTTGAATATCTCGATGCACCTGTTGTACGAATTGCTGCACTCGATACTCCGATTCCTTATAGCCCTCCGCTTGAAGATGCTGTGCTGCCGAACAAACAAAAAATACTTGCTGCTCTTGAACGGCTTGCTCGTTATTAAGAAAGAGACCAATGCGAGTTGAAATCATCATGCCGAAAATGGGCGAAAGTATTTTTGAAGGAACGATCATCCGTTGGGTAAAGAAGGTAGGTGAGAGAATCGAGAAAGATGAAACGATTCTCGAAATCAGCACAGATAAGGTCGACTCTGAAATACCATCACCAACACAAGGTATTCTCACAAAGATTCTTGTGGAGGAACAGCAAACAGTCCCTGTCGGGACAGTTATCGCATATATTGAGACAGATCTCTCTGCCGGCGTAGAATTAACTCATCACACTGATAAGAAAATTCCTGCAAAGGAGCATTCAGAAGAACCTGGTGTGTCCCAATCAAATGCTTCTTCATTTGCTCATAGTCAAAAGCAAGATAGGCATCGATTCTATTCTCCCTTAGTAAGGATGATTGCTAAGAAGGAAGGAGTTGAACAAAGCGAGCTCGATAAAATTGCAGGTTCAGGTACCAATGGCCGGGTGACAAAGCATGATATTTTAAATTATCTTAAGCATCGTCCTGACAACGCAAAGACCTATGGCATTCACACCGTTGATATTTCAGAATTGAATAAAAAATATCCAGAACCAAATTATCGCCTCGTCCGGATGGACAATATCCAGAAAAAGATGGCAGAACACATGGTACGGAGTGTATCCACTTCTCCTCATGTGTCCATTATCGATGAAGTGGATTTAACATCGATTGTGAACTTTCGTTTGAGTATATTAGAACAGTTTGAAAGACAGGCAGGCTTTAATTTGACATATACGCCTTTCTTTGCTTATGCGGTAGTGAGCGCACTGAAGGAATTATCCATCGTCAACAGCTCTCTTGAAGGCGATGTGATTATTTATAAAAACTTTATCAATCTTGGTATTGCCGTTGCTGCACCGAACGGATTGATAGTTCCAGTGGTACGCAATGCTGGAGAAATGGACTTTATCAGTTTAGCGCGGGCAGTGACCGATGTAGCTGTCCGTGCACGTGCTAAAAAATTGTTGCCTGATGATATCGTCAACGGAACATTCTCCATAACAAACTATGGTATTTTCGGGAGTATCATCGGAACACCGATTATCAACCAGCCTCAAGCGGCAATCCTTGGAGTCGGTGCAGTGAAGAAACGGCCGGTCATCGTAAGCGATGATTCAGGCAACGAATCGATCGACATACGTTCGATGGTATACTTGACGCTTACATTTGATCATCGGATTATTGACGGTTCACTTGGCGGGCAATTTTTATATCGTGTAAAATGGAATCTAGAGCATTTTGACTTTCCATTGGTGTAATAATGGCAACGGATGTTCATGAAATAATGGAAAACAAAGCAGCACCTGCGCGGCAGCACCGACCTGAGTGGCTCAAGGCGAAAATTCCAGGTGGAACGGAATATGCCCGCCTCGAAGGTATCATGCGTTCCCATAAGCTCCATACAGTCTGTGAAGAGGCACGTTGTCCGAATATGGGAGAATGCTGGAATTTAGGTACTGCAACTTTCATGATTCTTGGCGATATTTGTACTCGGTCATGCGGGTTCTGTGCAGTGAAGACCGGCCGTCCGGACTATGGATTGGACTGGGATGAACCGCGCCGCGTTGTAGAAGCAGTCGAACTCATGAAAATTCGGCATGCAGTTATTACTTCTGTCAACCGTGATGAGCGAAAGGATGGCGGTGCACCGATATTTGCTGAAACAGTTCGGTTGATACACGAACGTGTTCCGAACTGTAAAATAGAAGTATTGATTCCTGATTTCAAAGGCAGCGAAGAAGCACTCGACATCGTGCTTGCTTCAATACCGGATATTCTCAATCATAATTTGGAAACAGTACCGCGATTGTATAGGACAGTGAGACCACAAGCAAATTATCAACAATCGCTGGAAGTACTAAGACGAGCAAAACAAAAAGGATTTGTAACGAAAACAGGACTCATGCTTGGTATCGGGGAACGCACGGAAGAAATTTTAGAAGTGATAAAAGATGCCCATGCTGTGGGATGTGACATCCTCACGCTGGGACAGTATCTCCAGCCAACGAAGGAACATCTGCCAATTGACCGGTATGTGCATCCGGATGAATTTACGATGTTGAAGGAAGAAGGATTGAGGATGGGATTTCGGCATATAGAATCGGGGCCATTGGTGCGCAGTTCCTATCATGCAGCAGGGCAGGTCTAAGAATTTTATGATTACAAAATACGGATACGATGTTTTTTTTACGATTGCCGCTGTATGTGTTGTTACCATTTTACTCGCGCTTCTTTTTGTTGAGCCGAAGTCGTATCGTTATTCTCTCATCGTGGTATCGCTTGCAGTTCTTGCGTTCGTTACGAATTTTTTTCGAGATCCGGAACGTAGAACGCCAAACGGTGAAAATCTTATTATAGCGCCCGCTGACGGAAAAATTGTTGTTGTCAAAAAAGTATTTGATAATGAATTCTTCCATTCGGATGTTTGGCAAGTCAGTATATTTATGTCGCCGCTCAATGTTCACGTGAATCGCAATCCGGTCTCAGGTACTGTAAAGTATACGAGGTACGTCAAGGGGGAATACTTCGCCGCGTTCGAAGATAAAGCATCGGAAAAAAACGAACAAATGATCGTGGGACTTGAAAGTGCACATGGGAAAGTGATGTTGAAGCAGATTGCCGGATTCGTTGCGCGCCGAATTGTGTGTCCGTTGAAATTAAGTGACACAGTTATTGCTGGAGAGCGGTTCGGGATGATCAAGTTTGGCTCCCGTGTAGATGTGTTGTTACCATTATCTGTCGATCTAAGAACAAAGACTGGTGATGTCACTATTGCTGGTGAGACCATCTTGGGTGAGTATCCAAAGATGAGACTGGAGAAATAATATACATGAAAATTACTCGGACAGTTGTTCCAAGTATCTTTACTACGCTGAACATCTTTTGTGGTTTTCTTTCCATGATCTTTGCAAGTCAGGGGCAATTTAACGTCGCAGCATGGGTTATTATTCTTGCTGCTGTTTTTGATTCGCTCGATGGCGCCATGGCGAGGATAACGCGCTCATCAAGTCAATTCGGTGTTGAGCTCGATTCTCTCGCAGATGTGGTCTCTTTTGGTGCAGCACCATCGTTCATCGTCTATCAGGTGTATCTTCGTACGTTAGAACCCTGGGGGATTCTTATTGCAGCGCTGCCTGTTATCCTTGGTGCAATTCGATTGGCGCGGTTCAACGTACAGCTTATCGGTTTCGATAAAGATTATTTCAATGGACTTCCAATACCGATGCAGGCAATAACCGTGTGTGCTTTCATTCTTCAATTTGGTAGAGAGAATATCACCATCGACGGTATGGCGGGTGCTGAACTGACCGCTCTTGTCGTTATTCTCTCTCTCTTGATGGTAAGCCATGTGAAGTATGACACGATGCCAAAAATCTCGAAGCTTCAACTGAAATCACATCCATGGAAGTTTGGTGTCATTTTCTTCGCACTCCTTGTTGTTGTATTATCAGAATTGTTTTTAGAAAAAAACTATCTTTTCCAAATGCTCATGCTGTATGTTATTTTCGGATTCATCAGAGCAGCAGTCGTATGGGTAAAACTAAAATTTATAAAAACAGAGAATGAACCTGTCAAAGCAGGGAAACTCTCAAGTATTGATATATAGGAGATGACCGTGTTCCATTCAAAAGTATTTGTGACGTTAAAAAAATCTATTCTTGACCCGCAAGGAAAAGCTGTGGAGCAGGGCATTCATTCTCTTGGCTTTGAATCTGTCGGTAATGTCCGGATTGGCAAGTACATTGAAATGGACATCGATACGGATTCGCATGGAGAAGCGGAACGCATGACGAAGCAAATATCCGAAAAACTTTTGGCAAATCTGGTTATGGAAAGTTTTTCTTTCACAACAGAACTGATGAACGAGTAAGCGGAAAAACACCATGGCAAAAGTAAAAATTGGTGTCGTTGTTTTCCCCGGATCAAATTGTGATCACGATGCGCATTATGTGGCAGAGACAATCATGGAACAGGATGCTCGCCTCATCTGGCACAAAGAGGCATCAATCGGCGATGCGGATGTCGTCATTCTTCCAGGAGGATTTTCGTACGGAGATTATCTTCGGTGCGGGGCGATCGCGCGTTTCTCACCTGTGATGAAAGATGTTGTCAGGTTTGCAAACAACGGTGGACTGGTGATCGGTATCTGTAATGGTTTTCAAGTTCTGACTGAAGCCGGATTATTGCCTGGAGTGCTGCTGCGGAATAAATCGTTACTTTTCATATGCAAGTACCTGCATCTTCGAGTTGAGAATGCAAACACGAAGTTCACAAACACATGCGCATCGGGTGATGTTCTTGAAATTCCGATTGCACATGGTGAAGGAAATTACTTTACCGATCCTGAAACACTGAAACGAATAGAAGATAATCAACAAGTGGTGTTTCGTTACTGTGATAGATCGGGTCACATCACCGACGAGGCAAATCCCAATGGTTCGATTAATAGTATTGCCGGCATTATCAACGAAACCGGAAATGTTTTGGGAATGATGCCGCATCCCGAACGAGCTTCCGACCCTGTTCTGAAGCATGCGGATGGTAGAAAAATATTTGAATCGATAATCCAAAGTTTTGTGTATCAACTTGTTTAAATAAGGAGTCTTATCATGTTTGGAAATATAGGTGGCAGCGAATTGTTTCTTATTCTACTCGTCATTTTGGTTTTCTTCGGTGCAAAAAAACTGCCGGAATTAGCGAAAGGACTGGGACAAGGAATTCGTGAATTCCGTAAAGCGGCAAAAGATGTCCAAGATGAAGTCGATAAGGAAGTGAAGAAGCTCGACGAGAAGAACGATAACAAACCAATTGGTTGATTCTTGCATCCAGAGATGTTGGCTGAAATCAAACATCATTTTTTGATAGAGAAGGAAAAGATAGTATGGGCAATATAGGCGGTCCAGAAATTATACTTATTTTACTTGTCATTATTGTATTCTTCGGCGCAAGGAAAATTCCTGAAATAGCAAAAGGACTTGGCGAGGGAATACGCGAGTTTCGTAAAGCAGCGCGCGATGTACAATCGGAAGTTGAGAAGGAACCAAGGAAACTTGACGAGAAGAACGAAACGAAACAATAAACCTACGTACTTAATTCTAAGTATTCACACAAACAAAAATATGCGTAGTAAAATTCATGAGATCGTTTGACGTCATACAAACAGAACTTGCATCAGGAACTACGACTTGTGAAAATATCACAAAGGAATATCTTGCTACGATAGAAGAGAAGAAGCATTTGAATGCGCTTCTTGCTGTGTTTCCCGATAAAGCGATAGAGCAGGCGAAGTCAGTAGATAAAAAACTCCGAGATGGAAATGCAGGTCCATTGGCGGGGATGGTTGTTTCGATCAAGGATCTTATTTGCGTAAAAGACGAACGTGTGACATGCGGCTCTAAAATTCTTGAGAACTTTGTCTCATTGTATGATGCCACTGTTGTTCAGCGTTTGCGTGACGCAGATGCCGTCATCATTGGCAAAAATAATATGGATGAATTCGCGATGGGTTCATCCACAGAAAACTCGGCATATGGACGTGTGAAGCTTCCGCAGGATGAAGACCGCGTTCCTGGCGGATCAAGCGGCGGTTCTGCTGTCGCCGTGCGTGCAGGTATGTCAACAACATCTTTGGGATCTGATACCGGCGGTTCCATTCGCCAGCCGGCAGCATTTTGCGGTGTGGTCGGCTTAAAGCCAACGTATGGACGCGTTTCTCGTTATGGACTTGTAGCATTCGCATCGTCTTTCGACTCCATTGGCCCTCTTGCACTGACAACAAGAGACGCGGCGAGCGTCCTCCACGTCATTGCCGGTCATGATCCAAACGATTCAACTTCGGCAAAGATGCCTGTACCAAACTATGCTTCACAATTGACAAAAGATGTGAAAGGTGTTCGCATTGGAATTCCAAAAGAATATTTTGGAGACGCTCTGGATACAGAAATACGTCAAGCAGTAGAAAAGAAGATCGACATGTTACGTGCAAACGGTGCAACGATTGAAGAAATAAGTTTGCCGTATACGGAGTATACAATCGCAACGTACTATATTCTTGCTACTGCGGAAGCATCGTCTAATCTTGCGAGATATGACGGTGCTCGATATGGTTTCAGAGCAGAAGACGCTGCAGATCTTTCTGAAATGTATATCAAATCGCGAAGTAAGGGGTTTGGCACGGAGGTGAAGCGCCGTATTATGCTTGGCACGTACGTTCTTTCTGCAGGATATTATGATGCATATTATCGAAAAGGACAAAAGGTTCGCCGGCTGATTAAAGAAGATTTCGATAAAGCGTTCACACGCGTTGATTGTTTGATTGCACCAACTTCACCGAGTACATCATTTAAAGCCGGCGATAAAATGGACGATCCTCTGCAAATGTATCTCTCCGATATTTATACGACGTCGGTAAATCTTGCAGGTATTCCCGGCATTAGTATTCCGTGCGGAGAAGATCATCAGGGATTGCCCATTGGGATGCAAATTCTTGGTCCGCAGTTTGGCGAACCGACAATCCTGAGGATTGCAGATTTTTTAGAACTTGCCCACTAAAATAACTTATCACAAAAGAAGAATATCAATCATTATGAGCATACTCGTTGATAAGAATACTCGCCTCGTTGTGCAGGGCATCACGGGCAGCGAAGGAACATTCCATACAAAAAAAATGATGGCCTATGGAACAAATATCGTTGCCGGTGTTACTCCCGGAAAAGGCGGCACGAGTTATCAAGGCAATGAGAAAGATCCGCTGCCGAGGCCGGTTATGGTATTCAATACCGTCAAAGAAGCGGTGCAGATGAAGCGGGCAAATGTTTCTATCATTTTTGTTCCTGCCGCATTTGCAGCCGATGCAATACTGGAATCAGCTGACGCCGGGGTAGCACTCATCGTTGCAATTACAGAAGGTATTCCGACCAGTGATATGGTGAAGGCATACGCGTATGTTACAAAAAAAGGTGTACGGCTTATCGGACCAAATTGTCCGGGTGTGATTACTCCGGGAGTTGCAAAAATTGGAATTATGCCGGGCTTCATCCATAAACCGGGGCATGTCGGAGTAGTTTCAAGGAGTGGAACATTAACATATGAAGCTGTCTCGCAGCTTACGCGAAATGGTATTGGACAATCGACGTGCGTAGGTATCGGTGGTGATCCGATCATCGGCTCGCGTTTTATAGATATCATAAAACTTTTCAACGAAGACAAGAAGACAGATGCGATAGTTATGATCGGAGAGATAGGCGGAACGGCAGAAGAAGAAGCAGCGGAATATATAAAAAAGCACGTAACGAAGCCTGTTGTTGGATTTATTGCAGGGCAAACTGCACCGCCGGGTCGACGGATGGGACATGCAGGTGCCATTATTTCGGGAGGAAAAGGGACAGCTGAGGAAAAAATGCAAGCAATGCGCAAAGCAGGCATCATTGTTGTTGAAAGCCCGGCGGTCATTGGCGATGCGATTGCGAAGGTGTTGAAGAAAGTAAATTCAGCTAAAGTAAAAAAGAAAAGTGTAAAAGTGAAAAAGCAAAAAGCAAAGGGGAAAAGTCTTAAGAAGAATATCAAACGCACATCAGCGCAACGAAAATGAAAATGAAACAGATTTAATGTAATTACTCAGCGATTGTGTTTTTCTTCGACCCTTCTGTCCCGATGAATGACATTCATCGGGATGGGGTGGTCGAATATTTTCTATCTATTTGCTGAATAGTTACTATTTATTACAATACTTATCAATGAAGAAGGAGTACCGCACGAGATGGAAGTAGAACGTACATTAGCAATACTAAAACCAGATTGTATTCGTAAGAATCTTCAAGGTGAAGTTCTCGCACGTATTCAAAAGGCAGGTTTTAAAATTCTTGGTTTCAAACAAATACGGTTGACAAAAGAAGCTGCCGGCGCTTTTTATGCCGTTCATAAAGGTCGACCGTTCTATTCAGGCCTCATAGAATTTATGACCAGCGGTCTCTGCGTTCCTATTGCGTTAGAAAAAGAAAATGCAGTGGCAGATTATCGGATGCTTATTGGTGCAACTGATCCGAAAGATGCTGCGGAAGGAACTATCCGTAAATTATTTGCGGACAACAAAGGCGAGAATATCGTGCATGGTTCTGACTCGCCCGAAAACGGAAAAATTGAAGTTGCCTTCTTCTTTTCGGAAAGTGAATTAGTGTAGCACGTACAGTTCAGGGAAGTTCGGTGTATGCAGAAAACCGAACTTCCTCATATCATCTTAACTCCATTCTCGAATCCTTCATCTTCAATCCCAAATCGATTTATCGCATATTTCTCACAAAATGAAAAGTGCATCCGAAGTTGTTCTTTTAAGTCCCATTGAACTGATGGTAAAAAAGACTGGGTGTTGTATAGCAAATTCTACGTTATTCTTACCTGAGGGTGGTGGAATAATGCGATATAGGATAATTCTGATTGATATTAACAGATCGAAATCGGGCACATGATTTGTATGAATTAATGAGATTGATTGATATGACATGGACATACATATGATCATATTCAAGATGAGCTATTCGGTGACATATATCACTGAAAGATTAAAAGTTTGACGACATATTGAAGTAGTCACATGAAGTGATTTATCAAAGGCATAGCTTAGCCGCCTTTTGAACGATGAAAAAAAGTAATTCGCAGATTGTTGTGAGGATGCTTATTTGCTCATTAAATATTTTTGGATTATGAAATAGGATATATCTGATTTTGTATTAACCGGGTTGCAGCCCTTGATTTTGGCAAGGAGCTTTTGTACACTCAATCGGTGTAAAAGGAAAATATGAAGTGTGATTATTTCTTTCTTTAGACTCTAGACTCCCAGAAAGAAAAAAAGAATGTAAATAGATATGAAATATTTGCCACTGATAATATAGAGGATGAAGTATGAATAGTGGACAGACGATGTTTGTTATACTTGCATTCGTTTTACTTGCATCGTTGACCTTATCGATCAATAGAACAATGCTTATGTCTTCTAATCTCGGTCTTGAGATGGAGGTGAATCTGAATGCGCTTTCACTTGGCCAGTCACTGCTTGATGAAATGCTCAATAAGGAGTTTGATCAGGTTACAATAAATGGGAATAGGATATTCGATGCTAATAGTCTTTCGAGTACATTGGGACCGGAAGCTGGAGAATCAATTACCCTCCCAGATACTTACCCCTACCAATCAAAAAGTAAATTTAAGTATAACGACTTTGATGATTACAATAACTATAGGCGTTTTGCAAAAGACTCTATATTAGGTGACTTTACTATCGATGTTGTTGTAGAATATGTCAACGAAACCAATCCAGATAATGTTTCAGGAAGTAGGACATACCAGAAAAGAGCAACTGTTACGGTTACACATCCCAACATGGCAAAAAATGTGCAGCTTGCAAACGAACCTGTTATTCCAGTAGTATTAAAAGATTTGTGGGTGTATCGGAGATTTTTTCAGCAGTAGTAAAAGATTTGTGAGTGCATCGGAGGATTTTAAGGAGAATATTGAAGTATGTCTATCATGATGGACTATATTGCAGCAGCGATTATATTTGGCATATTAGCGCTCACAGTAGCACGTGAGCAAACAAATATTAATGTGATGATGTATCAGAATACGTTTAGGTTTTCAACTCAAACGAACGCAACTGCATTAGCCCGCCAAATTGAGCACGATTTTCTTAAAATGGGTTACCATGTGAAAGGTCAAAGGATTTTCGTTGCTGATAACGCACATATAAAATACCGTGCAGATATTACTAACGCAATTCCTATAGATACAATACTCGTTGAATATTCCATCGGTACACCAGCGCAAGATACAAAAGGCACGAAAAATCCGCGCGACTTTCCTCTTTTTCGCAGCGAGAAAGGAGGGACGCCAATAACACAAAACTTCGGATTATCTAAATTTAATATAAGTTACTTCGATTCTTTATTGCGTCCAATGACTTCAACTCCTTATACGGTACCAGAGTCGCTCGCTAAAATTCGATTCATTGATGTTTCGTTTTTAGTAGAAAGTCCTGAGCCGGTCGATCCAATTACAGGTGATACCACACAACTGTGGAGCCGTATTTCATGGGAAAAGCAACTTGTTCCACGTAATCTTAATAATGTAAACTTTTAGGAGTTTTTATGGGACGTTCAGCGCTTATACTTGTGTTAATGCTTGGGGCAGTGTTTGGAATCATTGGTGTCAATATAAATAGCACAAACTCAAGAATTGCCGAGTCACAGTCTGGTTATTACAAGTATAGTTTTGCCAGAAACCTCGCTCGCGTCGGAGTTAATCGGACGCTCCGCTTTTGCGATCAAAACATGCAAAACCCAGCGTATCTTCCTCCTGGAAGCGGTTCATTCAATGGTGGTTCTTATGCAATTCAGTTTGCACGAACTGGTGTTAACGTTGGTGATACGATTAGCATTACCTCAACAGGCGTGTGTGCAGATTCAAGTTATACAATGAATATCAGACTTCGTCGGACTGTTCAACCTTATCCTAAAGCTCATGGAGCTATTGGGATCACTGCACCCCTCCAATCAATATCATTCAAGAATAATAAAACTCATGTCGATGGTCTTAATCATGACATAAGCGGAACTACTTTAACCGGTGATGGGAATGGGCCGGGAATAGCTGTGTTAAGTGGAGGCGACTCTACAAAGGTAGCAGCTGCAGGTGGTGGTGCAGGCAGCATAGTAGGTGATCCAACAATCAAAGTTGATTCAACTCAAACAAACCCGATCGATTATATTCAACAATATTCGCAATGGGCAGATTACTCATATAATCTTTCGAATGCACCAGGCGGCAACGCTACATTGGGTACTATCGATGCACCAAAAATTACTGTCATTGATGCGGGGACTGATACAACAAAGAAAATTACCTTGAATGGAAGTGTAAGCGGTTGTGGTATTCTCGTGATAAAGGGTGATGTGAAACTGGCCGGTAATTTTTCATTTACGGGTCTGGTTATTTTTGCAGGTGTAAGTAATTCATTTGAAAATATATCCTCAACTGGTACTGCGAGCATTGTTGGCGGAATTATGCTTGCAGGTGCAGGCGCATCATTATCTATGGGTGGTAATACAACAGTTGATTACAGTAAGGAAGCATTAGATAATACACAAAATAAAGTATCCCAATTGCAATTTTATGATATACTGGATTGGTTCGAATAGCAGGAAACGAAAGTTATTTTTGAGAACCTTTATATTCCGGATGTACCACGCCGTTCTTTAGAAAGTATTTTATTCTTATCCAACGTTGCATTACACAATATATTTACCAGCATGCTCCAGCACCTGCGAAACAACTGCATCCAATTGTGCATTTTGTATACGTGCACCGGCAGCGTTCTTGTGTCCGTTCCCGCCGAATTCTTTTGCTAATTCATTAATCCAGATATCGCCTTTGGAACGGAAGCTCACCTTGACAATGCCGTTCATTTCTGAAAACATCAATCCAATCTGAACTCCACCGATGGTCAAGGTGTACGGCACAAATGCCTCAGCATCGACTTCCGTCGTCTTTGTCCTCTCAAACATTTCGCGTGTAAGAATAATGTAGGCAAGTTTTCCATCGTGTGCCGTTTGCATATGTGCGAGCGCTAAACCCAGCAAGTGTAAACGATTGATGGAGCCGCGTTCATACACAAAGTCGTAAATGGCTACAGGATCTGCTCCCATTTGAATAAGATGCGCGATAATTTTATGCGTTTCCGGATCGGTTTTCGGATATCGAAAGGATCCGGTGTCTGTCATAATCGCGGTATAGAGAGGTATAGCCGTCTCACGATCTATACTGCGGCCGGCCAAGTAATTTAAAAGTCGGTAGACAATTTCACCTGTCGCAGTAGAAGCTTCATCCAGGATATAGAGATCAGCAAATTCTCCCGGTTCAAGATGGTGATCGATACAGATTTTGACGGCTTTACTCGATACGAGTGCCGGTTTCATCGTCTCTAATCTATCCAGATGGTTTGTATCCAAGACGATAATCACATCAGCTTTTTCTATAATTTGTGCATGCTGGGAGGGATCGTATTGAAGGATAGGATGAATTTGCAAAAGGAATAAATAATTATCAGGTGTTGCGCTGGAATTGAGTATGATCGCTTGTTTCCCCTGTGTCTGGAGATAAACGGCGAGCGCGACTTCAGTACCAAGACCATCGCCATCTGGATTGACATGTGTCGTCAGTACAAAACGTGTATGCGATTCAACAAGTGTCCGGAATATTTCAAACTGGGCTGGCACTGTAAATTTCCATTGTCTTGAAATCTCTCATGGCAGAAAAAAGGTGTGATCCCTTCCTCGAAACCACACCTCTCACTCAACAATATAAAAATATTATTGAATTGTCCAAGTGTCGCCGGAATGGAGGAGCGCTTCTATATTTCCTACACCTTGTTTCTCTTTCGAGAATTCAATTTGGCGTTGCATCTCGGCTTCATAAGTTGGCCGTTCAACCGAAAGAAACACGCCGATTGGCCGGGGCAGATGTGAGTGATACGTCATATCTGCAAGAATAAATGAAAGTGTCGTGTCATTCTCGTTGTGCACAAGCAAGTCATTGACCGAATACTTGCCATCGTTGAGCGAGACAATCTCCGGTGTAAATCCATTCAATCGAATGCCTTTATCTTTCTCTTTACCGAAGAGAAGCGGCTTCCCGTGCTCGAGAAAAACTACATTATCGTCTTTAAGTCCTTTATCCGTGAACTGTTCAAATGTTCCATCGTTGAAGACGCTGCAGTTTTGATAAATTTCAATAAAGGAAGTTCCAACGTGTTCCGCGGCGCGTTTTAAAATCGTTTGCAAGTGTTTTTGATCTCGATCGAGCGTTCGTGCAGCGAACGTTGCACTGGCGCCAAGAGCAAGAGATATCGGATTAAACGGGTAATCTAACGAACCGAATGGTGTCGATTTTGTAATCTTTCCTTTTTCCGACGTTGGCGAATACTGTCCTTTCGTTAATCCGTAAATTTGATTGTTGAACAAGAGAACATTGACATCGATGTTGCGGCGAAGGAGATGGATCAAATGATTGCCGCCAATACTCATACCATCACCATCTCCGGTAACCACCCAAACGGAAAGATCTGGTTGTGCAAGTTTTACGCCTGAGGCGATTGCTGTTGCGCGTCCGTGAATACTATGAAATCCGTATGTATTCATATAGTAAGGAAATCGGCTGGAGCAGCCAATGCCGGAAACGAAAACGATTTTATGTCTTGGAATTCCGAGATCAGGCATAATGCGTTGTGCCTGAGCGAGTATCGAATAATCACCGCATCCTGGACACCATCGTACTTCTTGATCGCTCTGCAAATCCTTTGATGTGAATTTGGATGTTCCCAATGAAGTCGATTGTAAAGGAATATCTTGAATAAGTGCGCTCATAATTTGTTTCCTTGTAAAAGCTCGTCAATTTTCGTTTCGATCTCTTCTGCCTGGAACGGCAATCCCATTATTTTGTTCAGTCCAATTGCCGGCACCAGATAGGTAGAGCGTAAGATTTTGATGAGTTGACCCATGTTTAATTCAGGAACTAAAATCGTTTTGAACTGAGAAATTAATTCGCCGACATTTTTTTGCATTGGATTGATGTACCGCAGGTGGAGATGTGAAACAGAATGCCCCTTGACGCGATGACGTTGGACTGCAGTTCTGATCGCTCCATAGGTACTTCCCCAGCCAACAACCAACACATCGCCTCGCTGATCTCCTTCGATTTCTGCTAATGGAATATCGTTTGCAATACGTGCGATTTTTTCTGCTCGTAAGTGAACCATAAGATCATGATTTTTCGGTGAGTAATCGATATTTCCGGTGAGATTCTTTTTTTCCAAACCGCCTATGCGGTGCTCAAGTCCGGGTGTGCCAGGAATAGCCCAAGGTCGTGCAAGTGTCTCTTCGTCTCGTGAGTAGGGGAGAAATCCTTCGGGATCAGTTCTGAAACGGGGAGAAATATCTGGAAGTTTTTCGTAATCCGGAATTAACCATGATTCAGAACCATTACCCAGATAACCATCTGTCATACAAATAACAGGTGTCATATATTTAATTGCGATACGTGCAGATTCAAAGGTAGCGTTGAAACAGTCTGCCGGTGTAGCGGCGGCGATGACGGGAAGAGGGGCCTCACCGTTGCGTCCATACACAACTTGAAGCAAGTCCGCCTGTTCTGTTTTCGTTGGTAATCCAGTACTCGGTCCGCCGCGCTGTACATCCACAACGACAAGCGGCAGTTCTACCATGACAGCAAGCCCGAGTGCTTCAGTTTTGAGTGCAAGACCAGGTCCGCTGGTTGTTGTGGTGCCCAGAGCACCGGCAAAAGATGCGCCAATTGCAGAGGTAATTCCTGCAATCTCATCTTCCGCTTGAAACGTTTTTACTCCAAAGTTTTTATGCATGGAGAGTTCGTGCAGAATTTCGCTTGCAGGAGTAATGGGATAACTGCCGAGGAAGAGATCAAGTTTTGCTTTTCCTGCTGCAGTCATTAATCCCCAGGCAGCAGCTTGGTTGCCGGTGATATTGCGGTACTTTCCTGGTGTAAGTTTTGCCGGCGCAACTTGATAACGGACTTTGAAGATTTCTGTAGTCTCGCTGTAGTTCCATCCGGCTTTCAGCACACGAGTATTTGCATCGAGAATATCAGGCTTGGTATGAAACTTCTCAGAAATCCACTTGAGTGTTGTTTCAAGAGGAAGATTGTACATCCAGTACATCATACCTAAAGCAAAAAAGTTTTTACAGCGATCAACGAGTTTACTGGAAAGGTTCATTTCTTGAAGCGCAATAGTTGTCAATTTTGTAATATCAACTTCAAACAATTGATAGTTAGAAAGAGAGCCATCTTTGAGGGGATTGGAGGTATATCCGGCGAGCTTCAGATTCTTATCATTAAAGCCATCGGTATTGGCTATGATAGAGCCGCCTTTCAGAAGCCAGGTGAGATTGACTTTCAGTGCAGCGGCGTTCATCGCTACAAGCACATCACAAGAATCGCCGGGCGTGTTAATTTCGACGCTTCCAAAATGAATTTGAAATCCGCTTACGCCGTTCGTCGTTCCCTGTGGTGCGCGGATTTCTGCAGGATAATCAGGCAGTGTGCTTAAATCATTACCTATAATAGCTGCAGTGTTCGTAAACTGAGTGCCTGTGAGCTGCATTCCATCACCGGAGTCTCCTGCAAAACGAATAGTAACTTCATCAAGTTGCTGGTGTTTTTTCTTTGCCATGGTATTTCTTTCTTCTATACTCAACATCGTACCGCATTAAAATTATTGAAGGAAACGCAATCAAAAACTTATTCACCCTTTACTTATGCAACATTCTTTTAGATGAAATAAATCCCTCTTTGGTCAAGAAAAAAAAAGGCAGCGCTGTCATGCTGCCTTTCAATTGTGCGCTTTACAAGGGAGGAAATGTTTCGTTATTCTCTTACAATCCAAACCTTAATTTTACCGCTCACACCGTGACTAAGTTTAACGGGAACATCGTAAATGCCGAGGGCTTTCAGAGGCTCTTCAAGTTCAATTTGCCGTTTGTCCAGCGTAATATCTTTCTCGATAAGTGCATCGGCAATCATCTGAGCGGTAACGGAACCAAAAAGTTTTTCTTCTTCGCCAACTTTCATCTTGATGGTGATAGAAACTTTCTCAAGATTTGCGGCAAGAGCTTCCGCTTGGATATGTTCTTTATCGGTACGACGTGATTGTTGTTTGTTTTCTTCTTCTAATTGACGAAGACTGCCGTCGGTCGCTTCGTATGCCATGCCGCGTGGTATGAGATAGTTGCGCGCGTATCCGTCTTTGACAGAGACGACTTCACTCACGTGACCGAGTTTTTCAGAATCTTTTCTTAAAATTACTTTCATACTATACTCCTTTTACACAATATTCATGTTGAGAATCGCTTAACTCACAGCGTCATTGACAAATGAAATCAACGCTAAGTGTCGAGCGCGTTTGATCGCGGTCACAAGCTGGCGTTGATGGCGTGCGCATGTACCGGTGATACGGCGCGGGATAATTTTCCCTTGTTCGGAAACGAAACGCTGCAGACGTTTCTCATTCTTGTAATCGATATAGACATCTTTTGAATCACAGAATCTGCATGTTCGTTTCTTTCGCTGCTGCTGTTGGCGATTCGTTGACCGCTGTCCATTTGGAGAAGAGTCTCGTCGATATCCGCCGCTGCTGCTGCTTCCGCGCTGCGGTCCACTTTGCGATCCTCGTTGCGGTCCTCGTGAATTTGATGTTCTTGGTTGAAATGACATTGCCATTATATTTGTCCTTCCTTATTTTTCGTCGTGAGAATCAAGCTTCGCTTGGGGTTGTGAGATCTGTCGGTGTTTCTAATGCCGCAGGAATATCGGACTCCACCGCAGGAATAGCAGCAACAAGCGGAGAACCGCTTGTAGAGGGAGTTGCCGGGACTGATAGTTTCATCAGATCGTTTGCTGATATTCGGGCTTGCTGCGCCTTCTTATCTAATCCAATAATAAGGAAGCGGATGATGTTCTCTTCGAGCAGGAAGTGTCGCTCAAGGCGTGCTATGAGATCACCGGAAGACTTGAACTCGCAGACAACATAAAAACCATTGTTCTTCTTTTTGATGGGATACGCAAATCGTTTGCGTCCCCATTTTGCCAATTCCATGATCTCACCGTTGTTTTTTGTGATGACTTCTTGCACTTTATCGACAATGGCATCGATCTGTGGGTCATCGAGGCCGGCGTTCACAATGAACGTGGTCTCGTAAATGTTTCTCTTCTTTTCCATAGATGTGTTCCCTTTGGACTTGTGATATTTGGCCCGCTCCTTTTTGAGATTACTTCTCAATTGAGAGGGCAGGGTTATTTAAGTAAATAATTCTTCCGATGGTTTGGCATTAAACCTATTCATTGCTTGGTCGATGCCATCCATAATAAACGATCTCGAAGCGTCACGAGCTCGCGCTATCATATTCTCCACTATTGTCAACTCGGATTCTGGAAAGCTGTCGAGTACAAATTCTTTCATTCTCGATTTCTCTGATGGCATGCTCACAGAGGCAATCCCGCATCGCAGTCTTGCAAATTGATCAGTCTGTAAATGATATATAACGGACGACAGCCCATGGTGCCCGCTGTCAGAACCATCTTTGCGGAGCCGGATTGTTCCAATCGGTAATTGGAAATCGTCACAGACGATTAAGATGTTTTCCAATGCGATTTGTTGTCGCTCCATAAATTCCTGAACAGCAATGCCGCTGTTATTCATGTACGTCACCGGTTTCAAAACGGTGACTTCGATATTCTTCAAAGAACATTGTGCCAGCCAAAACTCACCCTTGCCGGCTCGAAATTGGACATTCAGAGATGCGGCAAGTTGATCGGCTACCATAAATCCAACATTATGCCTCGTCCGGGTATATTCATTTCCCGGATTTCCCAAACCGACGATGAGAACCATAAAGTTCTGATGTATAAAATATTACTTCTTCTTCTCTTCAGGTTTCTTTTTCTCGTCGGGTTTCTTTTTCTCATCCACTACTTCGGCGCCTTCTTCAACCTTCTTACCCTTGGCAATAACTTCAGGTTCGGCAGGTGCTTCGGCAGTCGGTACAGCGGCGACGACTGCCGGTTCCGGTTCTTTCACGACGACAGGAGGAACAACAGCAACAATCGTGCTGGTCGCGTTTTCCATAATGGTAACATTTGCAACGGTTAAATCTTTCACATGGACTGAATGATTAATAGCCAATTCTTCCACGTTGATTTCAATGTGGTCAGGAATATATTTTGGTAAGCACGAGACTTCTAATTTATGTAAAATGTGCTGTAAGATTCCACCTTCGCGTACGCCTTTTGGAATACCGCCCGTGAGCTTCACAGGTATCTCGATGGTGAGCGTTTCATTCTCGTTTAGGCCAAACAAATCGAAATGCACTGGTTTTTCAGTGACGGGATCAAGCTGTACGTCTCTTAAAACGCATAGGTGAGATGAACCATCATCCAATTTCAGATTGATGACATGCGCTTCTGAGGTCGAGTACAACGGCAGAAGTGTCGGTGCCGGCAGCGACACGGGAATGTTTTGCTGCCCATGACCATAATATATCCCAGGCACGTTGCCTGTCTTACGAATGGCGCGAACTCGTTTGCCAACGTTTTTTCGAATTTCCGCAGTAAGTGTTATTTCAGACATCGTGTATCTCCTTGTTAAGTCTTGTCTTTGTCAATATCGAATAGTGAGCTGATCGATTCGTTCCGATGCGTTCGAAGAATCGCTTCTGCAAATATATGCGCTATAGAACGAATCTGGATCTTATCGCATGTTTGTTTTAAAGGAAGTGTATCTGTAACGACGACCTTTGTGACGACCGATTCTTCTATTTGTTTGTACGCTTGACCTGATAAAACCGGATGTGTACACGCGCCGAAGATTTCCTTCGCTCCATTGTTGCGCAATGCTCGCGCTGCGTTGACAAATGTTCCACCAGTGTCGATCAAGTCGTCAACAATAAGGATAGTCTTTCCTTCGACCGTGCCGATAATATTCATGATCTCTGCTTCATTTGGCTTCGGTCGGCGTTTATCTATGAGAATGAGATCGGCACCAAGTCGTTTTGCGTACGAACGCGCCATTTTAATACTTCCAACATCTGGAGAAGCAACCGCAAGATTTGAAATATCCATCTTTTTGAAGCATTCAATAAGTACAGCTGATGAATATAAATGATCCATGGGAATATCAAAAAATCCCTGGATTTGTGCAGTGTGGAGATCCATCGTTATCACACGATCGGCACCTGCTTCTGTAATTAAATTTGCAACTAACTTCGCGCTGATTGCCACGCGCGGTTGATCTTTTCTATCCTGACGTGCATATCCGAAATATGGGATAACAGCCGTCACACGTTTTGCTGATGCCCGTTTTGCAGCATCAAGCATAATCAATAACTCCATCAAATTCTCTGCCGGAGGCTGTGTCGGTTGAATAATAAAAACATCGTCACCGCGGATGTTCTCGACGTACTTGACCCACAGTTCGCCATCGCTAAACGTTTGTATGGCGGCTTCTCCAAGAGGAACATTTGCTTCTTTGCAGATTTGTTCAGCTAATGGGCGATTCGCCCGACCCGAAAAAATCTTCAGTTCACTCATCGATTTCCTGTTTCCATTACTGTCACTTCGTTTCGTTATTTAAAAACCACTCCATGCTTCACGTGCCAGGTTTTGAACGCTGGATGCAGCCCCAGGGAAGCATGTATTATCCTGACTTTGTCAGAACTGAACTCCAATAATCTTTTTAAAAATTTTATTATAGTTTAAACTTTTTAGAAAGCGTTCTCTCTGCACTGCTTCACTTCGAGTCGGCAATTCTTCGGAGTAAACAAGAGACATAGGAATTCTTCTTTTTGTTGCAGGAACCCTTCCTGCACTATGTTTTTCCAATCGATCAGAGAGATACCTCGTCTGTCCGATATAGAATTTCTTATCTCTGTGACTTTGTAACACGTAAACAAAGAACATGTTCAACCCGGATATTTTTAATGCTGGGGTGCCAGGATTCGAACCTGGGAGTGGCGGCTCCAAAGGCCGCTGCCTTACCGCTTGGCTACACCCCAATAGCGTCGGGATTACTACACAAAAAAACCAACTCCATAAAGAGTTGGTTTATAAATGTATTGAAAAAACACCTCTAAGTCAAACAAGAAAAGAGTACTACTAATATTTGATTTTCTTGCCACATTTGTCTAATTTCTCATTAACGAAACTACAAACGGAGATGAAAATGGTCGAAATACGAAACCACAATGCTTTAAAAGCGTTAAGCATACCGTATACGAGAATACATATTCAAGCTTTTTGGGCATTCACGTTTGCACTACTTATGGCAATCGGGGCGCAAATTGAAATACCGAATCAGCCAGTGCCATTTACAATGCAGACATTCTTCGTTCTCCTATCGGGCGCATTTCTCGGGAAACGCGGTGGCGCCGTAAGCATGAGCATTTATCTTATCCTTGGTGCAAGTGGATTACCTGTGTTTTCCGGCGGTGCATTTGGTTTGGCAAAAATTTTAGGACCAACCGGCGGATACCTGCTTTCATTTCCCATTGCTGCTTTTGTTGTCGGCTATCTTACCAGCCTTCGCAGTGAATACTGGTGGGTGCTGATTTCCATGTTCGTTGGGTCGATCATCATATTCTCCCTTGGAACTATTCAATTGAACTTTGTCTATCTTCACAATTGGATGAATTCTTTTCAAACTGGATTTTTACTATTTTCGTGGTGGGATGGAGTGAAAATCGTTGGTGCGGCGACGATAGCATACTCTTATTTTAAACGATTGAAGACACGCTAATTGTTATTTTCAGTGCATGATGAACAAATATTGAACACACGTTGGTGTGAGAATGTAGGAATAGAGTATGGATCGAAGGACATTTTTTAGAAAAAGTTTTGGTGCGTCTATCATCGTTGGTGCTGGACTGGCGGGCAAATACGAAAATCTTTTTGCCTCCACGTATAATTCTGCCGACATTCCATTTGATTTGGTAGCAGTGAAGGGCGGGGAGCCGGAGGTGATGCTGCAGAAGGGTATAGCAGCGCTGGGAGGGATTCGTGCCTTTGTGAAAAAAGGACAGAAAGTTGTCATCAAACCGAATATTGGATGGGATGTCGGTCCGGAACGTGCAGGTAATACAAATCCAAAGTTGATTACGGAAATTGTCCGACAATGCTGCAGCGCCGGTGCAAAAGAAGTATATGTGCTTGACCATACATGCGATAATTGGCAGAGGTGTTACAAAAACAGCGGGATCGAATCAGCAGTAAAAGAAGCAGGCGGGAAGATTGCACCGGCTCATACTGAAAGTTATTATCATGAAGTCTCGCTGCCAAACGGTAAGAATCTGGTAAAAGCGAAAGAACATGAACTCATACTTGGAGCGGATGTTTTTATTAACATTCCTGTGCTTAAATCCCACGATAGTGCCCGGCTCACCATTGCTATGAAAAATCTTATGGGCAATGTTTGGGATCGTGAAGACTGGCACCGCAACGATTTGCATCAATGTATTGCTGACTTTGCAACATTCCGCAAGCCGACACTCAATATCGTTGATGCGTACAATGTCATGATGCGAAATGGACCTCGCGGTGTTTCCGTAGAAGATGTGCGATCGATGAAGTCTCTGCTTATTTCTACGGACATAGTGGCGATAGATACTGCCGCAACAAAACTGTTTGGTATCAATCCATCGGATGTCCGTTATATTCAACTTGCTGCCGATCAAAAAGTAGGTAGAATGGATTTGGAGAATCTCCGCATCAAGCGAATGACAGTCTGAGGTCATGTGTCACAGTGGTTAAAAAAAGTTCGCGTTGCTGTTGCGGTCGTGTTTATTTTCTCCATCAGTTTTCTCTTTCTTGATTTTGGCAACATCACTCCTTCAGGATTACGCACATTTCTCGTGTCGACGCAACTTGTTCCTTCGTTGACACGAATATTGATTGTATTCAGTAGCGCGTCCATTGGACTATTCTTTGTTCTGCTCCTCACTATTCTTTTCGGTAGAGTGTATTGTTCAACAATCTGCCCACTGGGAATATTGCAGGATCTTACAATACGCTTCGCACAACGGGTCAATCGCCGCCGTCGATTCAGATTCAAGAAGCCATTCTACACAATTCATTATGGAGCATTTCTTTTTACGGTGGTGTTCGCTTTTTCAGGAAGTCTCGTTCTGTTAAATCTTTTTGAACCATTCAGTAATTACGGCCGACTTCTTTCAAATCTGATTAGTCCATCTGTTGTACTGGCAAATAATGCGCTCGGAAATATTCTTGGACTCTTTGGTCTATTATTCCTTTTTCAAATTCCACTTCTTCACATTAATGTTGTCTCGGTTCTTGCATCACTTATCTTTCTGGGATTGGTTTTGTATCTCTCATACAATTATGGAAGATTGTTCTGTAATCTGCTTTGTCCGGCAGGAGCGTTGCTTGGAATTATTTCAAGATTCTCAATCTTCAAGATAGTAATAGACGAAAATAATTGTAAAGAATGTGGACTATGCGAAAGAGTATGCAAGGCAAACTGCATCAAGAGCGATTTAAAAGAAATTGATTTTGCTGCTTGTGTTGGATGTTTCAACTGTCTTGATGGTTGTCCGACAGGGGGAATGAGTTATAAAGGAAGATGGAAAAAAACATCAAACTTATTACCGATTGTAAATGAGGGACGGCGCGAAGTATTAAAGACATCCATTTTGCCGGCACTTGGCATGTTATTGCCAGAGATAGGTACGGATAGCAGTGCAAGAAAAGAGCATAAGGAATTCGATGAAAGTCATAAACATCCTATTTCTCCTCCCGGCTCGATAAGTGTGGAACATTATTCAAGTCGTTGCACGGCTTGTCACTTGTGTGTAAGTTCTTGCCCAACGCAGGTATTGTCTCCATCGTTTCTTGACTATGGAATTGCTGGAATATTCCAGCCAAAGATGAATTATGCAGCAAGCTATTGTAATTATGATTGTGTTGTTTGCGGTCAAGTATGTCCGACAGGTGCTATTCTGCCTCTTGATTCAAATAATAAAAAACAAGTGCAGATTGGGAAAGCTCACTTCGTCAAAGATGATTGCATTGTAGTGACAAAGAAAAAAGATTGCGGTGCCTGTTCAGAGCATTGTCCGACAAAAGCGGTGAAAATGGTTCCGTACGAACAACGGCTTGTCATTCCGGATTTAAATAATGAAATCTGTGTTGGCTGCGGCGCATGTGAACATGCCTGTCCCGTTCAGCCGCGCAAGGCAATCTATGTAAACAGCAATCTTGTGCACGGAACAGCAAAGAAGCCAAAGTCGGAGAAGATTGAATCATCGTTCGATAGCAAGCAGGATTTTCCTTTCTAACGTTGCGTGAAAATTATCATTGTATGAAATAACGGGCTCTATCCGATTATTTACAGTAGACCAATTCTCAATAATCAATCTTTGATCTTCTATTACTAAGTACTTGACAATCAATTGTTGAACATATATATTAAGACAAAAAGGTCTGATATAGAACATGAGTATTATATTTAGCCGCAAATGTGAATACGCCCTTCAAGCAGTCAGCTATCTGGCACTCCAGCCGGTGGGGAAGAAAACGTCCATCAGGGAATTAACAAGGAATTTAAAAATCCCATATCACTTCCTTGCAAAGATACTTCAAAGTTTAACCTATAAAAAGCTGCTCGTTTCTCAGAAAGGACCTTCTGGTGGATTTGCACTGGCATTATCTCCTGATAAGATCACGCTTTTCCATATTGTCGATGCAATTGATGGATCTGGTTTTACAAATAAGTGTGTAATGGGATTTCCGGAATGCTCTGGTAAGAGTCCATGTGCAGTCCATAAGCATTGGGCGAAAATGCGGGAAGGAATATATTCTATGCTTGTCAGTGAAAATATTGCCGACATGGCGAAGGCAATGAAAAGACCTGAATATCGCGCGTGAAGCATGACAATCTTTTCTTTACTTTATTAATCAGACTAAATACTCTTATTATAATATTGATACATAAATAATCGTATGATTAAAAAGATACCACCGGATGCGCGTAGGCGAAGAATTAATTTCAACACAGAGCCGAAATGGCATAAAAGAATATTATGGCGTTTGCGGGAAGATTCACAGTTCTTTCGTTCGATAATTCAATTCTCATTTATATTGCTTTGTGTATGGATTGGAACAGAATTCTATTTGTTCATGAAGTGGGGACAGACTGCAGGAGCGGCATCATTCCATCAACGGCCACCGGGTGTGGAGGGATTCCTCCCCATTAGCGCTCTGATCAGTTTGAAATATTGGATCCAAACGGGTATCGTCAACGAAATTCATCCTTCCGGTCTTTTTATCTTTGCGGCGATTGTCGCGCTTGGCGTTTTCCTGAAAAAGGCTTTCTGTGGTTGGTTGTGTCCTGTTGGGACGTTGAGTGAAGCACTTTGGATGTTTGGGCAAAAACTCTTTGGCAAGAATCTGCGTCTCTCGAAGTGTTTCGATTATCCATTACGATCTATAAAATACCTGCTCCTGATATTTTTCGTTTATTCGATCTTTCAAATGGATGTTCCGACATTAAAAGAATTCATTTATAGTCCTTATAATAAAGTTGCAGATATAAAGATGTATTTATTTTTTGTCAACATCTCTTCCTTTGCTCTGTGGACCCTTATCGCTCTTGCCGCTTTGTCTATAGTCATCAAGAACTTCTGGTGCCGCTATCTTTGTCCTTACGGTGCATTGCTTGGATTCTTGAGCGTCTTAAGTCCAGCGAAAATCATTCGTCGCATATCTACGTGTATCGACTGTGAACTCTGTACAAAAGCGTGTCCTTCGTCAATTAAAGTACATACAGTGAAGAGAGTATGGAGTGATGAATGTATGAGTTGTTATGCCTGTGTGGAATCTTGTCCGGTAAAGAATACACTGGTGATGAGTGCAGGAAGTACTAACAAATTAATTCCAGCGTGGGTGTTTGGAATTCTTATCGTTGGCGTCTTTATTGCGGTTACAGGATTGGCAATGTTAACTGGTCACTGGCAAAATAGTGTTTCAATAGAAGAATATGCAAAAAGAATCCAGAATATTGAATCACCGCTGTATCAACACAACAGAGGACAGGTTACCAACTATGGACCCAACGATTAATAAAAAGTCAGATAATCTTCCGGAGAAGTTTTACAATGAACTTGCTGCGGATTATGATGGAATGACTGGATTCGATCAACGTTTTCCACACGAGCGCCCGTTCTTTCGGATGCTGATAGAACGCTACAATTTGACAAGCGCCCTCGACGCGGGGTGCGGTACAGGATTTCATTCACTATTGCTGGCACAATTGGGATTACAAGTGATTGCAACCGATATTTCTGAAGAAATGTTGATTCAGACACGAAAACATGCAAAGGAATATGGCGTTCATATTAAAACAATCAATTCAACTTTCCCTGAGTTGAATACAGTTGTTCATAAAAAGTTCGATTCCGTATTCTGTCTAGGAAATACTTGTGCACATTTATTAACTGAAAAGAACCTTCTTAATTCTCTCAAGAGTTTTTCTGAAATGCTGAATCCCGAAGGGATACTATTTCTTCAGATTCTCAATTACAGCCGCATTCTCACACAGCACGAACGCATCCAAAGCATCAAGGAAGCAAACGGAAAGATGTTTGTTCGATTTTACGATTATGAAGATAAGCGTATCTGCTTCAATATCTTGACTGTTGAAAAGGGCAAAGAGAGAATTGTACATTCGCTCAAATCAGTGATACTTACTCCGTGGAAAGCACCTGATCTTGTCCGTCTGTTGCGAAGCGCTGGATTTATGGACGTGAAGATCTTCGGCAGTATTGCGATGGAAAAGTACGATGCAAAAACATCGAAAGATGTTGTTCTCCTTGCACGATGGAAGATTTAATACATAACTGTGAAGTCAAGAATGTCACATATTGGAACAATTCATTCACAAATCGGGAGTAAGCCATGAAATCAAAAATAATGTTCATTGGCATTTTAGTGCTGTTAACGATTCTTCTTTTTCAAAACAAGGTTCGAGCGCACTGTGACACAATGGACGGTCCAGTGGTCAAAGCAGCAAAACTTGCACTCGAGAAAAGTGATGTAACACCTGTTCTCAAATGGATAAAGAAGGAATACGAAGATGAAGTTCGCTCGGCATTTAAGAAAACTTTACAGGTGAGGACGAAAGGACAGGAGGCTCAGGAACTTGCCGAAAAGTATTTCTTTGAAACACTTGTTCGTCTGCATCGTGCAAGCGAAGGCGAGCCGTATACAGGATTGAAACCTTCTGGTACACCCATAGAACCGCCTGTTGCTGCTGCGGATAATGCTCTCAAAACGGGTGATGTGAAAGAACTTTCCAACCTTCTCAGTGTAATTATCGAAGAAGGGATTGCTATACGCTTTAAACATGTGTTGGAGGCAAAGAAGGATGCTGACAAGAGTGTGGATGCAGGACGCGAGTTTGTCGAAGCGTATGTGGAATTTGTCCACTATGCTGAAAGGCTGCATCAGGCGGCGGAAAGCAATGCTCATCATAATGAAAGCCTCGACAAACACGATGTTCATTAATTGCTCTGAACCATGAATGATAAATTATATTCATTCTTTGTTAGTGATCATCGACGGCTTGAGTTGTTGCTGAATCAGGCTGCCAGTACTATTGAACACATCGATCCGGCGACTTATTCAGAATTCAGGGAAGGTTTGCTCAGGCACATCGGAATTGAAGAGAAGATATTGCTCCCGGCAATAAAGAGGCTTCAAAATGGATTGCCGTATTATGCAGCCGATACCTTAAGAGTAGAACATGGTGCGCTGGCTGCGCTCCTGGTTCCGTCTCCAATAAAAAAATAGTTACGGCTATACGCGCGATTATGAATCATCACAATGGACACGAAGAATGCGCGAATTGTCTTTATAGAGTGTGTGAGAGCCTTCTTGGATCGGAAGTCGATGAGATCATGAACGACGTGAAAAATTATCCGCCAGTGCCGGTTGCTAAATATGTCGATACTCCCAATGTTCTTGAAGCAACAAGGCGGGCTTTAGCAAGGGCTGGTTTTGATCTCGATCAATACAGAGATTGACGGAATTGCAATTTACTAACGTATGCAAAATTAAATACTTAAAGGAAAACTCTCATGAAACGCTATTGGATAGCTTTTACTGCAGTCATTTTTGTAGGATTTTTGGTATTGGGGTGGGCTGGATGGCGCATCTATCAAGAGAAACCTCCAATCCCCGAGACAGTTATGACGACCGATGGAAAGATTATCATTGCAAGCGGGGAGATTGGCGAAGGTCAGAATGTCTGGCAGGCGATGGGCGGGATGGAGCTCGGTTCGGTCTGGGGACACGGAAGCTATGTTGCGCCGGATTGGTCGGCCGATTGGCTTCACCGCGAATGCGTTTTCATTCTTAACAGTTGGTCGAAGAAAGAGTTCGGAAAGATATATGCCGACCTCATTCCAGAACAAAAAGCATTATTGCAATCGAGATTAACAGAAATGATGCGGAAGAACACATACGATGCTGTGACTGGAAAAATTGTCATCGATTCAATTCGTGCGGCAGCGTTTGAGGCAAATGTACTGCATTATTCAGAAGTATTCTCAAAAGGGAAATCGGATTACGCCATCCCCAGCGGTGCATTAAATGATCCAGTAAAACTTCGTCAGCTTTCGGCGTTCTTCTTCTGGACATCATGGGCGGCATCAACTAATCGGCCGGGAGATGATATCACTTACACGAGTAATTGGCCGCATGAGGACTTGGTCAACAATCATCCGACACCAGATGCAGTTGTCTGGACTGGAGTGAGTATCATTTTGTTGCTTGCCGGTATTGGGGCAATGATTTGGTATCATGCATCGCATGCGTCGGAATCGCTGCCGCCAATGGTTCCAAATTCCGATCCGCTTTTCAATAGTGAACACACGCCGTCGCAGAAAGCAACACTCAAGTATTTTTTTGTAGTGTCGGCATTAATACTTGTTCAGATCTTTGTTGGAATTATCACCGCACACTATGGCGTAGAGGGGAACGGCTTTTATGGAATTCCGATGAGCAAGTGGCTGCCTTATGTAGTGACTCGAACGTGGCACGTGCAACTTGGCATTTTCTGGATCGCAACAGCATGGCTTGCGGCAGGACTCTATATTGCTCCAGCTGTAAGTGGATTGGAGATGAAAGGTCAGCGATTTGGTGTCAATGTTCTCTTTGGTGCGCTGCTTCTTGTTGTGGTTGGCTCGATGACTGGCGAATGGCTGAGCGTCAATCACAAATTATCCGGAGATGCTTGGTTCTATTTCGGTCATCAGGGATATGAATATGTTGATCTCGGCAGAGTATGGCAGATTGCTCTCACAATTGGATTAGTGCTTTGGGTATACCTGCTTGGCAGAAACATCTTTGTTGCAATCCGACGAAAGGATGAACACAGATCTCTTCTTGCACTATTTCTGATCGCTGCAGTCGCCATCGGCGGCTTTTATATGGCAGGTCTGATGTGGGGTAAGCATACCAATCTTGCTATCGCGGAATACTGGCGTTGGTGGGTTGTGCATCTTTGGGTAGAGGGATTCTTTGAAGTATTTGCTACAGTCGTTATCATATTCATGTTTGCGAGATTAAAATTAATTCGAGTGAAGACTGCAAATACCGCTGTTATTCTCTCCTCAACTGTCTATCTCTCAGGTGGAATCATAGGTACGCTGCATCATCTTTATTTCTCCGGTACTCCAACGCCTATCCTTGCGTTTGGTGCGGTTTTTAGTGCGCTTGAAGTAGTGCCTCTTGTGCTTGCCGGATTTGAGGCATGGGAAAATATTCAACTTTCACGCGCCGCTGAATGGGTAAAGAATTATAAATGGCCGATATATTTCTTCATCTCTGTTGCGTTTTGGAATATGATTGGCGCAGGATTATTTGGTTTTATGATCAATCCTCCAATCGCCCTTTATTACATGCAAGGATTGAATACAACACCGGTTCACGGACACGCTGCATTGTTTGGTGTCTATGGAATGCTTGGTATCGGATTGATGCTCTTCTGCCTGCGCATTATGTGGGTGCAGAAGGAGTGGAAAGAAAAGATGCTTAAGTTTTCCTTCTGGTCACTCAACATCGGCTTGATGGCGATGGTTGTTGGAAGTCTTCTGCCGGTCGGTCTGATGCAAACATGGGCGTCGGTAAAGTATGGATATTGGTATGCACGAAGCTCAGAATTTCTTCATTTACCGATGGTGGAAACCATCAAGTGGTCAAGAATTTTTGGTGATACGATCTTTGCGTTCGGTGCGTTGGCACTAGTGTTGTTTGTCTTTGGACTGATAACAGGACATTCCTTGAAGAAAGAAAAAGCAAAATAATATCGGTTTAGATTTATGGAATGGGAGATGAGGGATTGTCTCGTCTCCCATCTCCCATTTCCCTATCACCCTACAACCGTGTTCATTATAAATCGCACATTAATCACTGATCACTCTTCATTGATAGAAGTTGCATTTTCAAAATATTCAAAGTACACTCATACAAATTACCAGATGCGCTGTGTGGCAGTATCGTTATTAACAAGAATCTATAAAGAGTTTTCCAAGAATGGATCATTTACACATTTTAGTTTGTTGAATGCGGCGCACTATTACTCTAGACATATGTAAAACACTCTACATAATGTAGAAAAAGGAAATTTGTAAATGTCTGACCTTAAACAAAATCAGCACTATGGAAATGAGGATACAGAGAAGCAATGGAAGAATATTTATACATTAGGCGGAATCGCTGCTGTCATCGCTTTAATGGGTATTCTCCTGGATATCATTGTTGGTTCTATCTCCGGCGGAAATTTATCCGCTTTACCACAAACTGCGATTGACAGATATGCACAATTTCAAAATAGCTGCTTACTTGGACTATACAATCTTGATCTGTTGAATATTATTATTCAATTAATCCTCATGCCAACCTATTTTGCACTTTATGCTGTTCATCGTAAAGTACAAAACGCATATGCCATCCTCGCCTTGATTATTTTTCTAGTAGGTACAACAATCTTTGTTACAAGTAATACAGCTTTGTCTATGCTTGAACTCAGTAATAAATATGCTGCTTCGACAACAGAATCCCAGAAAACTTTATACGCGGCAGCCGGTGAAGCATTGCTTGTAAGAGGAGCGCATGGAAGTTTGGGGGTTTTTATCGGATTTGTATTGCCAAACATAGCGGGAATCATTATGTCTTTTGTAATGTTAAAAGGTAGAATCTTTAATAAGATATCTTCATATATGGGCATCGCGGGAAGTGCATTGTTATTGATTTATATTATTCTTGTAACCTTTGCTCCCGGAATAAAAGACATGGCAACAGCTTTTGCTGCACCCGGCGGTGTTTTACTTATGGCATGGATGATGATGTTCACTGTGAAGCTATTCCAATTGGGACGTTTAGAAAACAATGAGGATAAATTGTAAAAGGAAGTACGAGTGAAAAGCCACGATACAGTTCTCATTGTGGAAGATGAAGAGAACCTGAGAGACCTTCTCAAAATGATGTTGGAGGATAATGGAATGAAGGTTCTTGAAGCGGTAGATGGTGTGGAAGCCGTGGAAATATTCACTGCACATAAAGATGAAATCGGAGTCGTATTGTCTGACATTGGTTTGCCGCGCCTTGGCGGGTGGGATGCATTCCTAAAAATGAAGAAGATAAATCCGAAGTTGAAAGGGATCCTTGCAAGTGGATTTTTTAATCTAGATGTGAGAACTGAAATCATTAAATCAGGTGCAATGGATTTTATCCAAAAGCCGTACAATGCTGTGATAATTATTAAAATGGTTCGTGAAGCGCTTGATGAAATGAAATAAAAGAAATATTAAAGCGAAGCCTGATTTAAACGGTGGGAAACATCTTTGAGGGAAGTCCAGCTCTCCATCAATTCCGGAAGATATTCGGAAGAGGTTACAAATGTCCAAATGTAGGCCACGATGGAATAGATACTGCCGGTTGTAAAATCATCCAGATCGATGGAAATATAGAGAACAGCGAGAAAGATAAAAAGTAAAATACATCGCATCACGCCAAAATTGAGTGCGCCCCAATTCGCTATTTTCTGTTTAATGCTTGCGGATTTTGTATAGTAACTACGGATCTCTTCCGGTTTCTGTGTAGAAAACACATCGTACGCATTCTCGAATGTATCGTGTGAATCTTTCTGAAGTGCGCTGACTTTTCGCGTGTAAATTTTGTTGATGAGAAGAAGCGGAAAGACGATGGTCAAGCAAGTAAGGGAGATTCGCCAATCGAAAACTGCAAGTGCAATGACAGTCCCGCCAATCTGAACAACTTGTTCAATAATCTCCGGAACGCGATATTGGAAAAAAGTAATATACTGCTCCGACAGCTGTGCAAGTGCTGCAGTCTTTGAAGCTCGAAATTTCTTTTCTTGAGCAACAGTTGAAATATCCGTTGCCAATTGCGTGAACATTGCGAGATAGATTTTTTGATCAACGATTCGCCGGATGACACCGGTGCCAGAGTTGATCGAGAAGACGCCAATCCATAAGAACAGAGGAAACAATGAAGTCTGTAAATTGCTTGCCTGACCGGAAGCACGTTCAATCAACGCGTCAATGACTTTTCCAAATACTGCCGGCTCAACAATCCACGCAACATGCTCGATGATGACAAGACCGATAGCAAGAGAGATTCCCTTTTTGAAGCGGGTTAGTAGTGCCGTAAGTTTCATTGTGGGATTCTGCTGTATCATTCATGCGCATTTTGAAAATTCATTTACGATTCTTTTTTAACGGCTTGGTAACAAGTTTGATTGTTTTAATCTCAAATGGTCTAAACTTGAGAGTCAATTTTGATTTAACAATTTTGTGTGATTTTTCTTCATTCTCTAATAAATCGCATTCCGCTGCACTTGATGTGTCAACACCAAAGCGAAGCGATGTCTCTGTTGAAACACCATGCGCTTCATGCATCCGTAGAATGACTGCATCGCTCTCTTCAGCTTTCTTGATTGCATCAATAACAATGTTCGGCTTCGAGGATTCAAGGAGTGAGGGAATATTCTCCGGTTGGAGATTTTGAAAAACTAAAACTGAATGATTTAATTCACGTGCCTTTTGAACTGTTCCCGCTTTCGTCCAATCGCCGCTATGGGGAAAGAGAGAATAACAAAATGTATGTTCCCCCTGGTCGATGACTCCCTCATCACAATGCATCGGTTCGATGGGATTTGGATAGCGGGGCGATCGTAACAGTGTCAGCTGAAGTGAATTCTCCTTTGCATTGTATCCGTATTTGCAGTCGTTCATCAGACTGACGCCATATTTAGCATCGGACATGTCTGCCCATTGTTGCGCAGGTACTTCAAACTTTGCGCTATCCTCATCTGTACGCGGTTTTGATGATCGATTGATTGCGCCGAATTGGATTTCGTATGCTGCGCTCGATACTTTCATATTGAACGGGAACGCAACCTTCATGAGAACCTGTTTCTCCAGCCAACGTATATGTGTTTGGAAATCAATTCGCGGTGAATGACGATAGAAACGAATATTCTGCGAGAGAGTGGAACCGTTTTCAGTTTTAAGGTCAAGGCGAACCGTTGCGCGTAAGGGACCCTGCTCAATTATTTTACATTGTTTGGTTTTCCATAAATCGATCCGGTGTTTTTCATACTCAGCATCAATGTTCCAAGCTTCCCACTGCTTAGGTACATCGCGGAATGTTGCAAAGAAGTTGCCGGTTTTCCCCTTCTGAAATAATTCGCGCCGCAGCTGCTTTGCATACAGTGATCTGAACGCACCTTTGCCGTCAAAGTGAACTCTATAAAAGGGTGTTTCCAATTTATTTGACGATGCTGCCCACGGTTCGAACAATTCTGTTTTGTCTCCATGTGTGCGGACAAGTACATGTTTGAATCCGAAAGCTGGAATATGTTCAACGAAACAGAGCAGTATGAGCCCTTTCTTTGTTCGTTCCACAACCTGATAAAGGACGGGATTTCCATCGGAATCTTCCACAGAAAGAAACTTTTCATTCGACTTCACAAAAATTTCTACATACTCATTTCGCTGCCATCCCAATGTGTTAAAAAGTGCGAAATGGAATTCCGATTTGCTTTTTTTAGCAGGGAAAGATAATCCCTGAATACAATTACTCATGATATCTGCACAACATATTCTGATATCCTGATAATCCTGCTGTGCATCGTTGTACACGTCGGCAATTGAAGTGCCTGTAATGACATCATGGAATTGATTGAGAAGCAGTTTTTTCCATGCGTCTTCAAGTTTCTGCTTTGGATAACGTCGTGCAGTACTATTTTTTCCAAACAACATCGCGAGAGTGGAGAGGAGCTCGGAAGCATAGAGAAGATTTTCGCACTCACGGTTCTCTTTTTTAATCTTCGCGTGGGTTGTATACGTGCCGCGATGCGTTTCAAGATAAAGCTCGTTATTCCATGTCGGGAGGTTTGCCGATTGTTCTTCCAACTGCCTGAAAAAATCTTGAACGGTTGAAAGCTGTGAAGACGGCAATCCAATGATTGTTTTTAGTACGACAGCAAATTCGAGATTTTCTTTTATCGGTCCACCGCCGCCATCGCCGTATCCATATGTTTGGAGGGAGGATGATACAGACAGGTCTTCCTGTGTTGGATTAATATTCTTCAGGAGTGACTTCGGTGTAATTTGTCCTTCAAGCCCGACGGGGGAAATGTGTGCAAGGATTTTTGTTTTATCGATTCCCTGCCACCAAAACGATGTATGCGGAAATATTGTTTTGTCGTTCCAAAGAAGTTTGGAGGAATAAAAATGAGTTATTCCAGATTTCTTAAGTATCTGAGGCAGTGACCAGTTGAAGCCGAACGAATCAGGAAGCCAGAGGAGGTTTGAATCAATGCCGAATTCTTGTTTGAAAAATCTTTTTCCAAATAAAATTTGACGGACGAGAGATTCGCCATTCGGTATATTGCAGTCGGCTTCAGTCCACATCGAACCAAGCGGTTCCCATTTTCCTTCAGTGATACGCTGAGTGATCTGTTTATATAAATCAGGATACTGCCGTTTAGTAAATTCGTACAGAACCGGCTGACTTTGAGAGAATTTAAATTCCGGAAATTCTTCCATCAATCTCAATACTGATGAAAATGTTCGGCCGCACTTCCTCGTTGTTTCATGAAGTGTCCACAACCATGCAGTGTCGATATGTGAATGTCCAATAAGGTGAACAAGTCCAGGAATTGTCGTCTTCAGTTCTGTTTCAAGTGTATTGAGAAGAAAATTATATGCTCGCCGGATTGCGTTGGGATATTCCTCACTACCGGGCTTAAAGTACTTTAAAAAGATGAGTGTTCGGTGAATCAGGTCACGAATTTTTTTCGATTCGTAAGATCCATGGTCTATCAGTTTATCAAGTTCCTGGAGAACGGTCAAGGCACTGTCAAGGCGGCGTGCAGTTGTGTCTAACACCGCAAGCTCCGCAAAAGAAAAGGTGTTGTGTTCGAGTCTTCGTCCGCTATATGCTTGAATGGCAATAACAAATTGCTCGTTGAGCTTTGATTTCTCGCAAATCAAAATCTCTTTGTGATTATGATCGATGCCATGGTATGGTTTCCCATTGAGATAAAGAAGTGCTTCAGGAAAATCAAGAAGTAAAACCAGCGGCTTTCCAGAAAAATCTGGTGTGATCGTAATCGTCTCCCGGAACCAGTACGTTTTATCGTACTTTCCCCATTGAAAAGGAATTCGAATTGACGTCCACGATTTATCGCGCAGTGAAGCCGATCCACCATCGGGAATTTCGCCCTCTTTCATCCTCCAATCTGGAAGCGGAGTACGCAATGGATAGATTGAATCCTTTATATGAGGATGTATCTGCTCGAGCAGATCAATAGCCATAATAAGTCACTTTTAGATAGTGATAAGAAAACGTGGTGGAAAATATAGATTCTTAATGAAATGAGCAAATGGAAATTTAAAAAATATTGAAAACCGTGTGATAAAAAAAACACCATATATTATAAAGGAACGATAAAATATGGAATGGTGGACGAAGTAAAACATAAAAAAATGATGAATATGCGGTAAAAACGCAGAAATAATAGACGATAGCAGCATTTTTAAACATGGCACAGGTGGAGAACCCGCGATAATTGGAATGTTGAAGATTCTGATGGAATTTTTTGAATACGATAGGTTTGATACTACTTATGCTAAAAGTAGCGGCCAACTGAAGAAGTAGCCTTAACGGGAATCGAACCCGTATTTCGACCTTGAGAGGGTCACGTCCTAAACCGTTAGACGATAAGGCCTTGAAAATTGTCAATTGGAAATTGTCAATTGCCAATTTGGAAGCTGCCCCGCTAGGGGTCGAACCTAGACTTTCCTGATCCAGAGTCAGGCGTGTTGCCAATTACACTACGGGGCAATGGAATGTCGCTGCTTCAATATACGAAATGAACAATTTGCAGGCAATGAAATATTCTGACGCGTATTCCACGGCTTATTACTTCTTTGGTTGCGCTGCAAGCGTATCAAACCGTATCGTCTTATCCCAAATGTGTTTTTCTTTCTTGATATAATCATGATACGCCGCTTTGATGACCACATAAATCCACAATTGGCAGTACGAGAAGTACATGAGAACAATAATGACGAGATTCTTAAAGTTATCTTCGTCGTCGTAGGAAATCGAAAGAAATATTTCAAAGATGAATAAAATTAATGATGTCACCCATACAAAAGTATAGGGACCAGGTAAAGAAATTGCCACCACTTGAAACAA
This sequence comes from Ignavibacteriales bacterium, assembly GCA_026390575.1. Lineage (NCBI taxonomy): Bacteria > Pseudomonadati > Ignavibacteriota > Ignavibacteria > Ignavibacteriales > Ignavibacteriales bacterium. The sequence goes on along the minus strand of JAPLFR010000008.1, from coordinate 450,065 downwards.
ACTGACAATAAACAAAATATCCGAGAAAACGACAGCAAAAAAGAAAATATAGTAAAGTGAAAGCGTGTACAGCAGGTCAAATGCTAATCTCTTATTCTTGAAATGAGGAATTTCTTTCCAGAATTTATTTACAACATAATTGTTGCCAAGTACCCATCGCATGCGCTGCCGAATCCAGACGCCCCATTTTTGCGGTTCCTGTTCATACGTGATTGCATAGGGGATGAACTTAATTTTATAACCTGCTTCGTAAATTCGGATGCTCAGCTCTGAGTCTTCTGTCAAAGCTTCTTCATCCCAACCGCCCAGTTTTTGTACGAGATGGTTCCACATCACAAAGTTCGTTCCTGGTAACGTTGAAATGCCGTGCATTTGCCATCTGCCAGCTTGCAGCATCAATTGGAAGCTGAGTGTTTCGATGTTAATAAAGCGCGTCAGAAGCGTGGCTTTCTTATTCACTGTGCGGAACTTCCCAATGACTGCGCCGAGCTCTTTGTTGTCTATCAATTGTGCAACGAGATACCGGAGTGAATCCTTGTCCGGTGTATTGTCGGCGTCGTAGATAGCGATGATGTCACCTTTGGCTTGTTGAATACCAAGATTAAGCGTTCGGGATTTCCCTTTGCCGCCTTCGCCTTTTGGTATATCGAAGAGCTGCACACGAGCATCCGATGAAGCATAACGCTGTATAATGTCTTTCGTACTATCTTTCGATCCATCGTTAATAACGATGATCTGAAGTTTGTCTTTGGGATATTCAAGCTGGAGCATTGATTCAATTGTGGCGCCGATCACTTTTTCTTCATTATGCGCCGGAATCAGGATCGAACAAGAAGGATAGTCGTATGTGCGTCTATCCACTTCACGTTTCTCGCGGAGTGAACGAACACAGTTAATATAACCGAATACTGTCAGTACGAACTGGTACGCGATGGTGAACCAAATGAGAATGACCGCAATAACGAAAAGAAAACTCAGATCAACTTCAAGAACAGTCATGGAATATTACACCTTTCGATTTTCCGAAGAGCGCCTGACAAATTTCAGAAACACGTACATCAAGAGAAGCAATGAAATCGCAAGCGCACTAAATACCGCAATTGCCGTGGTCGACCAGAAGCTGGTAAAATTGATGCCGTATGCAAATCGATCGCCGGCAACAATGTTTGCTCTATGGCTGCCGGAAGGAAGGAAAGTACTAAAGCAATCGTTCCCTTTCATGACAGTAAAATTTATTGGAGAGCCATCGATTGTTACAGAGGTAGGCATGTTGCTCAGAGAAAGTAACATGCGGACATCGGAACTATACTCCAGAGTAACTTCCCGCAAACCGTAGTCCACAGATTTGAGTTCTCCCGTTGCGGACATAATACGTGTCTGGAGTTCATGTGTAGAGAAATTACTTGTAGTCTGTGGCTTCAAAATAATAGAATGTTCGCCTGCCGGAATCACATATCGATTATCCCGGAACGGCGGCATCGGATTTCCATCCAATGTGATTTCAGTAACTTCTTTTGGGAGGCGCAGTACGAATGAAGACAGCGTTTCTACATGTATACCGGATTCAGTGAATCGATAATGAACATCGCTTGCGAGCGCATTGGAAAAGAAGCTTAAATCTTGCGGGTTCACGCTTGCTTCCGAATAAATCGTCAGACGCGGTGCTCCGAGCGAAGCAGATCGAATCAGATGAAAACTTTCCGTCCCTGTTTGAATCAGTGTAGGGAATGGAATAATAGCTTCCTTTTTTCGGAAAGTGAGAATATTGAGATCGAACATGAGTTTGGAAGAATCAACAAGTTTGCTGTACTGTTTCCCCATGTCGATATACCTGCGCGGGTCGCTGGACCATTTCGATTCCGGATCCTCAACCTGTAACATGAACCCGAATCGTTTCTGAAGTTCGAGGATGCTGTGCATATCAATGCCGAATTGCTCGCGAAGTTCCGGAGATCCAAAGTTGTCTAACGCTGTAACAATGATTTGGAAACCTGGTTTAGTTTTTGCGATTTCATTGAAGGATCTGAGAAGGGTTTCATAAATACTCTTGATCTTCTCCACACGATAGTTCACAATTGTTTCTTTTACTTTCGCGTTTGTTTTCCAGTAGGATGAGGAAAGTGAATCGAACGCCGCTTTCAAATCGATGCCGTATTTTCGTTTCAACTCGAGCCTGGCAGTCGGATGAGCAGGAGTGAAGAGCTTCGGTTCTTCAAATCCACGTCCCGATTCAAAATAGAGTTCAGCGAGATCGACACCATCCCAATCGAACGATTCTAAAAAAGAATGGTATAACCTTGTCATTTCCTGGACACATAGTGTATCGGTGAGCGCAACCGGGTATCGCCACGCTGGTTTCGCATCTTCGCCGAAGATATTTTTCTCGCGCCACTCCGGATGAGTATCCCAGAAAAATTGACTAATCTGCGGCGGCTCCAGCCAAGCATAAACGAGTATACCGTTTGCGTGCGCCAGCCGGATCAAACGTGCGTAGTCCCATGTGTATTTAGGATATTCGTGCCAGCCTGAGACGTGAATGATACGTATTCCATTCGAAACCCATGACCGAACAAGGTTCTCAACACTATACAGACGCCGGCTCCCCGGTTCGAAGAACACTTCAAGCTTTTCGCGCCGTACGATCGGGCGTAATTGAAAATATCGACGAATATACTCAATGAAGTATGGATAATTTGAATATCCTTGCTGGGAATGCGGATCGAATCGCGAGTTGATATACAGCACTTTTCCCTTGCCGAAACGCTTGCCTATGACCATCGGAGATTCCGTCGCTTCATCGATACAGAAAATTTTATCGAGGTTGTCGACATCGAATTTGTTTACGAGTTCAGGATAACGCCAGACGATTTGCTCTTCAGGAAATAATTTGTCGCGTACATGACGAACTCGTATCTGCGTACTGGCATATTGAATTCCAAATTCTCCGGCAAGATCGGTCTTGGAATCGAGAATAATGTTTCCGCCGGAAGTGACGTAATTCGTAAGAGTGGAAATATCTTCCGGTGTGAGTGAGTCAGCGATTGCGGCGGGCACAATCAAGAGATTGTATTTCGACGGAATGATCGGTTGTCCAAGAAATACTGTATCCGCGATGATGTTCACACTTCGCAATGCAGAGGCGAATGATGCCTGATCATTGAAGAAAGCGCCGCGCGCAAAATGATTCCACAAAATCAACACATGTGCAGCGTTCCATTCATCTTCTTTCGCAAAAAGATTATCATACAAACGTTCTGCCTGAGATATGGTTTTTTCCGCGAATGATTGCTCACGTTCACGAAATTCCGTAGGTTCGGCCTTATAGAATTCTCGCGGCTTTAGTGATACCTGTTTTGTGATAGGTCCGAGAATCCGTTTCTCGGAAATCGAACGGTCGCGTACTTCTCCGGATTCGTCGAAATATGCTTCGGATAAATATTGATCTTTGAGTGTGATAGAATAACTTTGTGTACCGGAAAGGATCACGCGATCTTTTGTTTTGACCCAGAGTGCCACTTCCCGCATATCGAAGAAACTGTATCCGAGCCCTTCCAATCCATCGACAAGTTGTTTCAGCAAATCAAGGTCGAGAAAGGCATGGAAAAAGGCAGTAGCAAAACCATCACGAATATACAATTGTGCTTTTGCATTCTTCAGGAGTTCATCAACGGATGCGCGGCTTGCCGCTTTATCCGGATTTAACGGGACATATCCAAGGTTTTCCGGATAGATCGTCTGCCCAAACAGATCTTTGTTGATGATATACGGAAAAAACTGACTGAAGTCGGCATCTTCAATCGAAAGCCGCTGCTCGCATGCTGTACTGAAGTACTTTGCGATTGTTTTGTATAACGTGAACGAAGCCGTGTAATGCGGTGTTTCCCACACAAGAGGGTAGAGATCGTTTTTCATGAACTCCTGAATCCCCGATTCGATTTTCCGGGCATCAGCTTCTTCTGTCTCACCTTTGATGGGTCCCCCTGTGTTGTCATCCCAGAACTCATAGTCAACAGCTGTCACACCTTTGTATTGATGCGTGATGCCGTGCATTACGATTGTTCCGCCGTTGTGCACCATATATTGTAATGCATCGACAAGATCCGGTTTGTCAGAGAGGCTCAAACGAGTTCCTTCGCCGGGATCGACAAAAAATGGGATGACACCAACCATAAAGGGAATGCCACGGCTGGAGAGAATGTCCGCTATTTCGCGCAGGTTATCAGGATTTTCAAAAAGCGTTACGTCCTCTATACGAATCATTGCCCGATGGAATGACTCATGATCTTCATGAAGAATATCGTGCAAATAGTCTGCGAAATAATTGTAATGATCTCCGGGAATTGCATAGGCAAATGGAGAATCGGCAAAGTAGATGAAATTTTTTATAGAGATAGCGTATGGTGATTCCTTCTGTTTTGTTGAGGAATATGCCTTTCCGAGAATCTTTACCTTCGTGGGATTTGTGATACGAATGATTCCGAGGTGAGGTTCCCCTTTCGTGAATGTCGCATTGTTTGCAAAAATCCGATCGAACTTTAATACAGAATCGATATGTGTGACGGTGAAACCGAATTTTTTCTGCATATCGTACCGCTGACAAAATTCCACCATTCCTGTGTTGATCCAAATAACCGGTTTGTCTGTGTTGTACACATCTAAAAGAAATTTTGTAGGAACGGCATTGCGGACTTCAAAACCAATATAAAACGTATAATCAAAATAAGAGAGTTCGCCAAACTTATAATCCTGTACGCCTTTGAGTGTTGTAACAGCATTAAAATGCCCAAGAAGCGTTGCAAGCTGCCGCCCGTCTCCCATGGCTTGGTTTTTTAAGCTTGACGAGCCTTCTACAATTATCAGAATTTTTTTTGGGGAAGATGATTCGCCGGCAATAGCAAGAGATTTTTGGATTGTGCACAATAAGGATATGCAAAAAAAGAGGAGGAGAGCTTTTCTCATAAATCTTCATTTAAAATCGTTCATGACGGTATCGAACTACTATAGAATAACATAAGTTAGAAGAATATTGGAGTGGAAGCAAGAATGAATCAATGAATTGTATGCATTAAAAATTGCTTTTGCTCAACCTTAGATTTTATTTGCAATTCCGTTTTCCTCAAGGTACATTACCAATTAAATATGCTGAAATGTCTATTTTCACAATCACAACGACTTTCTTGGAATGACTCATCCTCTAACCGTTAGGAATTACCATGCCGCATCAGCTCAAGTGGTTTATCTTGTTTGTGATCGCAGGAGTTGTCATCGTTGCTTTCCTCAACCGGTATATGCCTGAACGCGCGGACACTGTTTACATCAACTGCAACATCTATACGATGGACGCAAACAGTACCATCGCAGAAGCATTGGCGACATCAAATGATAAGATCGTTGGAGTAGGAACAAACGAGTTCATTCAACGGAAATTTAGAGCAAAGAAAATAATCAATCTGGGCGGAAAAACCGTGTTGCCCGGACTCATTGATGCACATTGTCATCTGTTCGGTCTTGGTCTTGCTCGAATGACGGTTGATCTCCTTGGATCGCATTCTGAGACAGAAGCGGCAGAGAAAATTGCACAGAGAGTAGCTGTTTCGAACCCGGGACAATGGATTCGAGGACGTGGCTGGGATCAAAATGAATGGCAGATGAAATCGTTCCCGACTCGGACATTATTGGATAGAATTGCGCCAGACAATCCTGTCTATCTCGTTCGAGTGGACGGACATGCCTGCTGGGTGAACAAACGCGCATTAGAAATCGCCGGTGTGAATAGACAAACGACTGATGTACCCGGAGGTAAAATTGTGCGCGATGCCAGTGGAGAACCAACGGGAGTTTTTATCGATGCAGCAATGGAATTGATCTACAAATTCGTGCCGGCGCCAAACGATGAGGAAATGCGGGAAGCGATTCGGCTTGCGACGGAAGAATGTACTTCAGTAGGACTGACGTCGGTTCAAGAAATGGGAGTAGATGCAAAGCAAGTTGCATTATACAAGAAAATGATCGATGAAAATAAATTTCCTCTTCGCGTGTACGCTGCAGTTGATGGTCCAGGCGAGTTATGGGATGCAATGACAAGGGAAGGAAAGCTTATCGGTTACGGAAAGAACAAACTTACTATTCGCGCATTAAAAATATATGTCGATGGTGCATTGGGTTCTCGGGGAGCCGCACTGATCGAACCATATTCTGATGATCCAACCAATCGCGGACTGACGATGCTTTCGGAAGAGGAATTACAAAAATTAGTGGATGAATCGCTGGATCATGGTTTTCAAGTCTGCACGCATGCAATTGGCGATAGAGCAAACCATATTATCCTCGATGTGTACGAATTGGCATTAAAAAAGCATCACATGCCCTCTGCAAGATTGCGGGTCGAGCATGCACAGGTGCTCTCGTCGGAAGATATTCCTCGCTTCAAACAGCTCGGTGTTCTTCCGAGCATGCAGCCGACTCATTGTACATCGGATATGTATTGGGCTGAAGCACGGCTCGGGCCACAACGGATTCGTGGTGCATATGCTTGGCGATCGTTGTTGAACACAGGTGTTGTTATTCCAGCCGGTTCAGATTTTCCCGTTGAAAGCCCAAATCCATTCTTTGGCATTTATGCTGCGTGTACTCGGCAGGATCAACATGGTATACCGAAGAATGTTAATGATATGCGCGAATATTTCCAACCTGTTGCCGGTGAATATTCTGATACAACGGCGTTTGTTGATGGATGGTACGCATCAGAGAAAATGACACGGGAAGAAGCAGTTCATGGTTTCACAACATGGGCTGCATACGCTGCATGTGAGGAAACTCTAAAAGGATCGCTTGAACGAGGAAAACTTGCAGACTTTATCGTTATTTCAAAGGATATATTCCGTTGCCCTGCTATGGAGATACCGTCAATCCAGGTGGAATCCACTGTGCTTGGGGGAAAAGTTGTGTATACGCGATGAGAATAGCCATTCTTGTCTTAAGAGTGAATGAATGCAAAGGGTTATTGTTTTTTCACTGAAAAGTTTGTAGTATAAAAACTATAACAACAAAGTATTTTTGATCGAGATAATAATCTTATGCCGTATAAAGTTCTTGTAGCTGATGACGACGAAGGACAGCGCAAATCTCATGGTTTTGCGCTTGAAGTTGTCACCGCCATCTTAGGAGACGAGATTGAAATTATTGAGACGGCTACGAGTGTGGAAACATGGGCGAAGATAAAATCTGAAGTTTTCAATTTGATAATCCTCGATAATGATTTTAAAGATAACAATCTCAAAGGGCATCTTCCGGGTATCGCACTTCTTCAATTAGCAAAGAAAGAAGGTCCGAATCGGACAACGCCAACTTTTTTTTGCAGTGCCGACGCATATGATACATTGAAATCGATGGTAGAAAAACATGGCGGTATCTATCTGCCAAAAGTCGGCTATGATATTGAAAAAGTTGCTCAGCTGTTTGCCGAAAAAATGCAAAAGTAGCAGAAGCACGCTCAACGATGTCGAATGGAAAAGGTCACCGAGCGTGACCTTTTTTATTATGCAGAGAGACTATGAATTTGCACGTTCTGCAAACGAGAAATGAGCGCTACCACATCGTGGAAGGGGCACTCTATATCAGTACGGGAGCTCTCATTCCAGTACAGACGATGATGCCTGCTCTGATTAAGCGGTTGGGCGGCAGCGATGTTCTTATCGGCACTTGGCCCGTCGTAGTGTATCTTGCCTACTTTATGCCGCAAGTTATTGCGGCAAACTATTCTGGTGCATCGCAATATCGCAAATCGACAGTCATTAAATATGGATTCATTCAACGTTTGCATATTCTTCTGCTTGCTTGTGTTATTGCAGGATGGGGAGCTTCTGCGCCGACACTTTCCCTAACGTTACTGTTTCTATTATATATTTCTAATCAAGCGACATCAGGTTCAATTTCTCCTATCTGGATGGACTTTTTAGCAAAGACAACATCGCCAGAAAGAAGAGGAAAAATAATGGGCTGGCGAGTATCTCTCGCTGCTTTACTTGCTTTGCTCAACGGCTTTATCTTAACAGCACTACTCACGATGCTCCGTTTTCCATATAATTATGCTTCAGCAATCGGACTTGCGTTTCTATTTCAAACAAGTTCATTGGCGGCACAGCATAAAGTTGTCGAAGAGTTGCCTTCTCCTGTTTCAGCTCCAGTACGTCTAGCAGATCTCTTTGCTCGTGTATGTTCAATTGTCGCTGGCAATCGCTTCTTTAGAAAATTTTTAATTGCCTCCGCCTTACTCACAATCAGTTTTTCATCAGCTGCATTCTTCACTATTGCAGCTATGAAACGGTTTGATCTTTCTGAATATGTGGTTGGTATATTCACAATTCTGATGATTATTGGACAGATTATGAGTGGCGTGTTTTTAGGTTGGCTTGCCGATGCAAGAGGAACGAAGAGTGCCTTGGTTGTCTGCGGGGCAAGTCTATTGCTGGCAATTGCAACTGCATGGTTGGCGCAATCTGTAACCTGGTTTTATTTTGTTTTTCTTTTCTTTGGTATAAATGTTGGTGCTGAAACAGCGATGCGGTACAATTTTGCGGTTGAATGCGCACCGGATGGAGAACGACCCATGTATGTAGGGCTGATGAATGCCTGGTTTGCCCCGTTCTACCTTATTACACCATTCGCCGGATTATTGTCCGCAACCTATGGTTACAATATTGTCTTTTTGTTCTCGTTGGTTGTTGGTCTGAGTGGCATTGTTGTCTTGGTGCGTACACCAAATCCGCGTGCAGAGAAGCTTGCGCTTTCCTCGAAATAACTTTACATTTTTCATAGGAAATATTTTTACTTTATACTTATTCAAGGAGTCAGCTGTGTACGAGAGATGTTTAAATGAAGCTGAGTTGATTCTCAGTGTTCGCCAAGAACCTTTGGCGCCGGTTCGTCAAGTGTGGGAAGAGATCGCTAAACGTTCCAAGACGAAGGGATTCGAAGTTGCATCCTTGTCGGATTTTAGCGCGATGCTTGAAGGCGACAACCGTTTCCAAATTGTACCTGCGCAGATTAAAATTCAGGAGGATGAAGAAATCTTGCCGGATGTGGAAATAGAAGATTCGGAGATGGAACATCTTGGTTTCTTTTCAGAGGACCGTGTGAAGTTGCGAAGCAGACGAATTGTTGAAACTGTGATCAATGAGGATGAAGAGGAAGTAGGAAGTATTCGGCGAAGAGCGTTTGTGGGCCAGACAGGTAACTCAAATAATATTTCCGCCAATACAAAATCAGTGAGCGTATCGAAAAACTTAGTTAAAAAATCCGGGAAGAAAAAAACTTCTCATCAAAAAGCTAAATCAATAAAACGAGCGAAGCCAGTCAAAAACCGAAAATCGAAGGCGCACAAACGGAGCAAGAAATAAGTCGGTATGCCAGAAGATAAGACGCGAGTATGGACTGTTCGTGAATTAATGAAATCTGCGATAGAGCACCTTCAACGTAAAGGATTCGAGGATGCCCGTCTCAACGTCGAACTCCTTCTTGCACATGCGTTAGACCTGCAGCGAATTCAACTTTATCTCCATTTTGATAAACCACTCACACCCGGAGAACTGAAGCAATTTCGCACATTGTTTGAACGACGATTAAAGCGAGAGCCGGTGCAATATATTATCGGTTCAACAAGTTTTATGGGACTTCACTTTGCCGTCGATGCACGTGTGCTCATCCCGCGCCCCGAAACAGAAACCCTCATTGAACAAGCAATGTTATTATGCCAGCGTTATTCCGGCGATGCACAGATCCATGTGCTAGAAGTTGGAACGGGAAGCGGAAATATTGCAGTATCACTCGCAAAGTATATCAAGCATGCGTACGTTACAGCAATCGACATTAGTCAAGAAGCATTGATTGTTGCCGAGAAGAATGCGCGACTGCACTCCGTTGATTCACAGATTCAATTTTCTCTCATCGATGTATTTGATCGATCAGAAGAATTATTCCGAGAACGATTTGATCTTCTTGTGAGTAATCCTCCTTATGTTCCGAAAGACGAGTGGGAACAATTGCATGCGGAAGTGCGGGATTTCGAACCTTCAGTAGCGGTGACCGACGGCAAGGATGGATTTCAATTCTACCATCGCCTCATTGGAATTATTCCTGATATTCTCAAACCCGGCGGCGGTATTCTCTTTGAAGTTGGTTTTCACCAAGCAGAAAAGGTTGCACATGAATTGAAAAGTGCTGGAGTAGAGCAACTTCAAATTGCAAATGATTTACAGGGAGTACCGCGTGTTGTATCCGGAATTTGGGCTGGATTGCCGTCGAATTTGATAAGTCTAAATTGATTGCGGATCTTCCATCAGCGTAATTATTATCTGAAGTAGTAAAGAGAATATTCTATTTCAACGAGTCGTTTCTTCTCACAAAAGCTAATTACCAATCATGCGTGCAATAGTTCAGCGAGTAAAGCACTGTTCAGTAACAATCGACGGAACGTTACATAGTTCAATCGAAAATGGAATTCTTATCCTCCTTGGTATCAAGAACGGCGATAGAGAGTCCGATGCGGAATATCTTGCGGAGCGTTGTTCGTCACTTCGCATTTTTGAAGATGAAGCAAGGAAGATGAATCTTTCCGTCAAGGATGTAAAGGGCGCAGTGATGGTGGTTTCGCAGTTCACGCTTTACGGCGACACTCAAAAAGGGAATCGGCCAAGTTATACTGATGCTGCATCTCCGCAGATTGCCGAAACTCTCTACGATCATTTCATCAGGCATTTACAAAAACAGTTAGGCGAACAACACGTTGATTCCGGTGTTTTTCGCGCAATGATGGATGTCGAACTTGTCAATGATGGGCCAGTAACGTTGATGGTAGAAAGCAAGAATCAATAGTGAGAAGGGAAGTCTGACGTTGGGGAGTGAAACCCAAAATTCGAATTTCCATGTCGTTCTGCTCTTTCTCGATGGTGTCGGCGTCGGAAAGAAAGATGCGGATGTGAATCCATTCCTTCGTGCACGGATGCCAACGTTGACAACACTGTGCGGAGGAGAACTACCGTTTCTCCCATTTAAAAAAAAATCAACAGATCAAGCTGAAGTACTTGCAATTAATGCGACGCTTGGTGTAGCCGGTTTGCCGCAAAGTGGAACCGGCCAAACTGCAATGTTCACAGGTGTCAATGGAGCGAAGAAATTTGGCAGGCATTTTGGACCCTACCCACCATCGATTCTTCGTCAGGTCATTGCAGAGAAAAATATCTTTTATCGATTGAAGGCAAAAGGTAAGTCAGTGGTGTTCACCAATGCTTTTCCTCAGCGCTTTTTCGATTACACAGAATCCGGCACCAGACGTCTTACAGCGACAACACTCGCATGTCATCTTGCTGGTGTTCCGTTACTCACAGCCCAAGATCTTCAGCGAGATGAAGGAATTTCTGCAGACTTTATTCGCACACAATGGCCGGAACTTGGACACCCTGAAATCTCATTGATCACACCTGAAACAGCAGGCAAGCATCTTGCGCACATCGCGGCACGGTATGATTTTACACTATTCGAGTACTGGTTGACCGATCATGCCGGTCACAGTCAAAAGATGGCGTTCGCGGTGGAAGTGCTGGAACGTCTCGATGAATTTCTGTCGGGTTTTTTACAATCGTTTGATCCCAGAAACACATTACTCATGATTGTCAGTGACCATGGGAACATTGAAGATCTTTCTACCAAATCACACACGCGCAATAGGGTGCCGTGTATTCTTGCAGGCAAGCATTGTCATAAAATAGCAAAGCGAATAAAAAATCTTACGCACATTACACCTGCAATCGTCAGACTCTTTCTTGATTCGTGAGCGTATTTATGTTCCAGAGCCGTCCAGCACTGCGGTTGGTTCTTATTTTCTCCGCCGGAATTATTCTTGCGACCTGGATTTCATCCCCTCCTCTCTATTTGTTCGCCCTTACTGTTATTACTGTTTTTATCTCTGCGATATTATTCTGGAAAGATACATGGATAGTATTTGCTGAGATAGTTCTCCAATGTGCAGTTATACTGCTTGGTATGTTCCTTCAAACCTTCCAACAATCAAATTTTAATTCGAGAGAACTTGAACCACATAGCACCGATGAGCCTGTGATGCTCTTTGGTGCAATTGATTCCGAACCTGCCCAGCAGGAACGTCGAATGAGTTGCGTCGTTCGCACAGACAGCATTATCCGACAAGGAAAGATTGATCGGGATTCACGCAGACTCATGATCATGCTGAGATATGAAAAAACAGACCGCTCTACAGAAGAAATTAAATTTGGAAAAAAAATCGAAGTGCATGGAATACTGGAGCCGTTTCCGTTTCAGCGAAATCCGGGGGAATTTGATTACGGAAAATATCTTGCACTGAACGATATTCAAGGTATTGTCACTATCAAAGGATTAGATAATGTGCGAATTCGTGGAGAAGGGGATGGAAATTCCTTTCAAGCTTGGATATATTCAGTGCAACAAGCGTTGTATCGCATCATTGATCGTCTTCATACTCCACGTCATGCAAGTTTCTTAAAAGGAATCATATTTGGTTACCGCGCCGATATCCCATCCGATGTAAAACAATCGTTCTTGGATACGGGCACGATTCATATTTTGGCAGTATCCGGTTCGAATGTTGCGTTCGTCGCACTCATTTTCTTTTCTGTTCTTGGTTTCTTTCGGTTGCCGCGGATAGCAGTTATCGCCGCGACAATTCTGGGACTCATCGTGTATATGTTGATCACAGGATCAAGCGCCTCAGTTGTCCGTGCAACGATTATGGCGATCGTTCTTCTCTGTGGAACGTTATTTGAAAGAAAAGCAGACATTTACAATTCAATTAGTGTTGCCGCGCTTATTCTTCTTTTTTGGAACACCAATACGTTGTTCGATGTCGGCTTTCAGCTATCATTTGCAGCAGTGATCTCTATTGTGTATTTCTATCCTCGCCTTGAGTCGCTTATCAAGAAAATTCCAGAACGATTTGAAGAAATCAAAGCTGTTGATGCTGTGCTGAAATTGTTCGCTGTTTCACTTGCTGCTCAGTTGGGAACGGTGCCTTTCACTGCGTACTATTTTGGCCACGTATCCATTATTTCCTTAGTCGCGAATATTCCAGTCGTGCCAATAAGTGGAATCAATACATTCATCGGAGCCGCGGAGATTATATCTTATCCGATGAGTCCGTGGATTGCAAAATTATATGCATCGGTAAATGATTTTTTAGTTTGGTTTTTGCTTGGATTCGTTAAACAAGCGTCGAGTGCTCCATTTGCATATTTAGAAGCGTGGCATTTCACAGCTGTGTTTGTTGTCGGATATTATATCTTGGTGATCGGTATCTTCAATTTGAATTTGCCGCGCGTCCGTGCATGGCTGCTCATTATGGTTCTAGCGTTTAGTAATTATGTTCTCTATTCGAATATCGTATCTCTGGCGCATCCCAAGTGTACTGCGACAGTTCTTGATGTCGGACAGGGCGATGCCATTTTAATTGAATTCCCAAATACTAAACGGATGTTGATCGATGCCGGTCCATTGTCTCAGAAATTCGATGCAGGCGAGCGTACCATTGTGCCATTCTTAAAACGAAATGGAATTTCAAAGCTCGATTATTTACTAATTACTCATTCACACAGTGACCACATGGGAGGAGCAGGATCAGTTCTCAAGTTGCTACAAATTGATACGATAATTATGGCATCTCCTGCCGCAGCAAATCATCAAGTAAAAGATGTATTAGAAATTGCGGAAGCGAGACACTCAGGAATAAAGACGGTACAAGCGGGAAATCAGATTCAAATAGATTCAAATGCGCGCGTGTACGTTCTCCATCCTGATTCGAATCACATTGCAGAAAGGAACATGAATAATTCTTCCATAGTGTTAAAAATCGTTTATGGCAATTCATCGTTAATGCTTGTTGGAGATGCGGAAGTAGCTGTTGAACATAGAATAATTCCCAAATATGGTGCATTTCTTTCAAGCGATATTCTAAAAGCCGGTCATCATGGGAGCATCAGCAGTACAAGTGAAGAGTTTCTAAAACTTGTTCGTCCTCAGACAGTTCTGATCTCCGTCGGAAATCATAATAAATTCCGCCATCCATCACCATTCACTCTTTGGCGGATGAAAGCGAATTTAATTGATATACAGCGAACTGATAAATTAGGAGCAATCATATTAGAAAGTGATGGTATGAAATGGACGAAAAAAGAATGGAGGTAAAAGGTCTAATTTAACCTTGTCAAAGGTTTGGAACTTTGACAAGGTTACGTATCATATTTTGTTTCTCCTTGCCTTTTTCTCTATATTCCAATTATGAATATAACTCAAGCCGAAGTAAAATATCTTCGTTCACTTCAGCAAAAGAAGTATCGGGATACCGAACGTAAATTTCTTCTTGAGGGCTGGCGTCCGCTCCGAGATGCATTGGAGTCAAATTTCTCCATTGAACTGATTGCCGTGAAGCCCGAAGCAGGTCAAAATTCCGAGCACCAATCAGTACTTGCACTTGCAAAAAACCGCAGTATTCCGATAAAAGAATTGAAGGAAGTGCAGCTAAAGCAAATTTCTGATGAAGTACATTCTCAAGGAATTGTTGCTCTTGTACACCAACACACTGAGACATTCGATATACAATGTCTTCGTTTTGCAAAATATATTGTTGCGTGCGACAATGTAAGTGATCCGGGAAATTTGGGAACCATACTTCGCACGTGCGATTGGTTCGGTGTTGATGCGGTTCTTTTAGGCGAAGGAAGTGTTTCACTCTACAATGAGAAAGTAGTCCGTGCAACTGCAGGTTCTATTTTTCATTTGAACGTGTTCGAGAAAATTGATTTACAAACAACGCTCTCTCATCTTAAATCCGAAAGTTTCAAACTCATTGCAACTGCTCTTGATGGCAAACCGTTCAATTTTACTTCACCACAGAAGAAATCAGTTCTTATTCTAGGAAGTGAGGCGCATGGTGTAAACCCGGATATTCTTCAGCAAGTTGATGAAGTCTTAAGTATTCCGCGTTTCGGTAAAGCAGAATCGCTCAATGTCGGAATCGCTTGCGGTATATTTCTGGCAAATTGGAGAAATCAGTCAGTACGAGATTAATTGTACATCCAACAAATCCTGCAATTTGAATTCAACTAAAATTGATTTATCTTTTTTGCAATAGAAGAAAGAGTTTATCTGGCAAGCATTGTAAATCAAATTGTGGAAGTGTGCGTTTTTAGAGTGCATAAGACAGAAACGCATTTTCTTGTTCTCCAGCGTGCTCAAGAAGAAAAGCTTTACCCCGGACTCTGGCAGATTGTAACCGGAACGATGAAAAAGAATGAAAGTGCATTAAAAGCAGCGATACGCGAGCTGAAGGAAGAAACAGGGGTACATCCTAAGCGTTGTTGGACCATCCCTTATGTAGATACATATTTTGATCGTGCAAAGGATACGATTCAATTGGTCCCAGTGTTTGCCGTTGAGTTCAATTCGTCTTCAGCACTGCACTTATCCTCAGAACATCAACGCTTCGAATGGTTGCGATTTGAAGATGCAAGAAAAAGACTCGTGTGGCCTGGCCAAAGACGTTCTATGGATATTGTAAATGAATTTATAATCGGGAATAAAGAAACCGCCCAATTAGTAGAAATTACACCATTCTAACATCGAAAGGATACAATCGTGAGTTTATTAGTTGTCGGCTCTGTTGCACTTGATACTGTCGAGACACCTTTTGGAAGTGTAAAAAAAGCGCTGGGCGGATCAGCAGTGTACATTTCTGTTGCGGCAAGCTACTTCACTGTGCCGATACGCCTGGTTGGTGTGGTCGGCGG
Organism: Ignavibacteriales bacterium; assembly: GCA_026390575.1. Lineage (NCBI taxonomy): Bacteria > Pseudomonadati > Ignavibacteriota > Ignavibacteria > Ignavibacteriales > Ignavibacteriales bacterium. The sequence goes on along the minus strand of JAPLFR010000008.1, from coordinate 434,235 downwards.
AGACTTTCCAAAGGAGCATATCAAATTCATGGAGTCGCGGCAAATAGATTTGGATGGATTGCAAATCATCGAACATGGGAAAACCTTTCAATGGGGCGGAAAGTACCATTACGACCTCAATGTTCGTGATACACTTTTTACGGATCTTAATGTGTTTAAAAAATTCGATCCGAAAATTCCTGAAAGATTCAAATCTTCTTCGTACGTCTGTCTAGGCAATATTGATCCAGTGCTTCAATTGCAGGTATTGAATCAAATCAAGAAACCGCGTCTCGTTGTCGGTGATACCATGAATTATTGGATTAATACGAAATTAAAAGAATTAATAGAAACAATGAAATTTATGGATGTCATCATTGTCAATGATTCTGAAGCACGCTTACTGACACAAGAACCGAATCTTATAAAAGCGGCAAAAAAAATCATCAAGATGGGACCGCGAATCATTATAATCAAAAAAGGCGAACACGGTGCAATGCTTGTCACGGAGGAGACAATCTTCTCAGCGCCGGCATATCCGCTGGAAACTATTTTCGATCCGACGGGAGCGGGAGATGCCTTTGCCGGTGGTTTCATTGGCTGGCTTGCTCGTACTGACGATATGTCTTCTGAAAACCTCAAACGCGCCATAGTCTATGGCAGTGCATTAGCTTCATTCTGCGTAGAAAAATTTAGTCTGGATAGTCTGCGTGACTTGAGTTATCTCAAAATTCATGACCGATTCCATTCTTTTATGGATTTATCACGATTTGATGAGAAGTGATTGCGATGAAGCCGTTAGAATGGGTAAACGGCAATATCCGGTTTCTTGACCAAACAAAACTTCCTCTTGAGGAAGTTTTTATTAAAACGGATGATGTTGCCGTCATAGCCGAAGCGATGAGGCATCTTGCAATCCGCGGTGCACCGCTGATTGGTATTGCCGCGGCATATGGTGTCGCTCTTGCAAGTCTTCGATTAGAAAAATACGACGCCGACGAAATACGAACGTATCTTCAATCTACAATAGATCTCCTTGCTTCTACGCGTCCAACTGCGGTTAATCTCTTCTGGGCTTTGAAACGACAGCGCCGTGTACTGGACGCATGGCGGACAAATTCCGTCGCTGACTTACAAAAACACCTACTCGATGAAGCGCTTTTCATCCATCATGAAGATTTTGAAATGTGCGAGCGCATTAGTTCCTTTGGTGTTGGACTTCTTCCGCAATCCTGCTCCATTCTTACTCATTGTAATGCAGGTGCTCTTGCCACCGGAGGACGCGGGACCGCGGTTGGTATTATTACAAAGGCATGGGAAGATGGGAAACTCAAGTGCGTCTATATGGATGAAACACGGCCGCTTTTGCAAGGTGCACGGCTCACGGCATGGGAAATGAAACTAGCAAACATTCCTGCAACATTAATTGTTGATAATACCGCAGCGGTTCTCATGAAGCAAGGAATCATTGATGTGGTTATTGTTGGTGCAGATCGCATAGCAATGAATGGTGACGTTGCGAATAAGGTAGGAACGTATACTATTGCGGTGGCGGCGAAACATCACGGAATACCATTTTATGTTGCCGCACCAATTTCGTCAATTGATTTCACGATGAAGACCGGTGACGATATTCCTATTGAAGAACGCGATGGAAGAGAAGTCACGGAAATATTCGGTAAACGAATAGCACCGGAAGGTGTAGCAGTTTATTCTCCAGCATTTGATGTCACACCGAATGAATTACTAATGGCGATCGTTACAGATCAAGGAATTCTCTATCCGCCATATTCCGATTCGATTCATAAACTCCAATCCCTTATGCCAGATCCCTCATCATCAACCATGCATGCTGATTAAGACCGAAGCCATAGTCCTGAAATCCATGAAATACCGTGACACGAGCAAGATTGTCACGTTCTATTCACAGGAGTACGGAAAACTGAAAGGGATTGCCAAGGGGGCACGAACTGCTAAGAATAAATTCGGTTCGTCATTGGAACCAATGTCACGTTCGATGCTTGTTATTTATAAAAAGGAACATCGCGATCTTCACCTGATTTCACAATGTGATGCCATCGATTCGTTTAAAAATCTCACAGAAGATTTAGATCGAATGACCACAGCGTTATCAGTGATTGAACTCATGAATCAAGTGACACATGAAGAAGAACGCAATCCTGCGCTCTTTGCATTGCTCGTTGAAACATTGAGCGCACTAAATTCCAGTTCTAAAAATTACTCGTCATATTTACATGCATTCCGATTACGTCTGGCCTCATTGTTCGGATATGCACCGAACTTTGAAGTTTGCAATGAATGTGGGAATTCTCTTATCATGGGCAATGGTGAAAAGCAGTTCGCATTTCAAGTGGCTCGCGGTGCAGTATTTTGTAATAGATGCTGTATGCCAAACGATTCTTTCATGAGCATGCGTAATGAGAGTGTCGCATTTGTTTCTATTTCAGCACAGGGGTTGCAGATTGTGCGCCGATTATTGAATGCACAGATGAGCAGTCTCGGCAACCTCGAGTTTGATATGCAGGTCGGGAACCAAATCGATGAGTTATTACGTCTATATTTACGATATCACTTTGAAGGACTAAAGCCTTTGAAATCGACTGAATTATTTCATCAATATAATAAAGCTGTAATTTAATTGGAGGAAGTAGTATGTCAACCAAATCAGTACTAGCGGCTGTCTTTCTTATTAGTTTGGGAATTATTTTTGGAGTAGTGTTGGTATCAAGTTTCAAAGGCGTCGATTTCTCGTTTGCAGGGGAAGACGTCAAACTTGGCGCTCAGCAGGCTCCCATCAAACCGAATTCAACATTGCAGGCATTAAATGATGCATTTCACGATGTCGGTAAAACGATGACGCCTTCAGTCGTGTATGTGCAAGTTGAAATGAGCGGAGAATCAGAGCCAGATTCTCAGCAAGATCCAGGTCAATTTTTCCATCGATTCTTTGGCCCTGATTTTAAATTTGAAATGCCGAAACGCGGACCGGAAGTCGGTGCAGGATCGGGTGTGATTATCACATCAAACGGATATATTCTTACCAACAATCATGTTGTTGCAAATGCAAAGAAGAACGGAATAAAAGTTCAGCTTTCTGATACGAGAGAATTCAAAGCAAAACTCATTGGGACAGACAAGTATACAGATCTTGCCGTGATCAAGATTGAAGCAGACAATCTGCCGGCTGCGGCCCTTGGAAATTCAGATGATGTTGAGGTTGGACACATCGTTTTCGCAATTGGCGCACCCTTAGGATTGAAATCGACAATGACACAGGGAATTGTCAGCGCTCTCGGAAGAACCATTGGTATCAACCAACAAGATGGGTATGGGATAGAGAATTTTATTCAGACAGATGCGGCTGTTAATCCTGGCAACAGCGGCGGGCCTCTTGTGAACATCAATGGAGAAGTTGTTGGTATTAATACGGCGATCGCGACAACAAACGCGCGGTACCAAGGATACAGTTTTGCAATTCCCTTGAATCTTGCTAAACGGGTTGCCACCGACATTATCAAATTTGGAAAATTTCGTCGTGGATTTCTTGGCGTACAAATTAAAGATGTCGATGCAGTCTATGCGAAAGCAGCAGGACTTGATAAGAAAAAAGGAGTCTGGGTTGAATCAGTCACAAAAGACGCTGCAGGCGATAAAGCAGGCCTTGAAGACGGAGATATTATTCTTTCAGTCGATGGAAAAGAAGTGAATTCAGTGCAAACTCTGCAAACAGCTATCGCGACAAAGCACCCGGGAGAAGATGTGACACTTCAGATCTGGCGGAATAAAAAGCAAATTACGAAAAAAGTTACGCTTGGTTCACGCGATGAAAAAGATGAAGCAGTGGCAGAGAATGCAAATAGTGAAAAAGACGAAGTTGAGTCTGACGTCGAGCTAGAAAAATCTATTGATGTGAAGGAAATTGGTGTCACTGTAAAAGCAATCGATACAAAAATAAAAAAGCGCTATGAGGTGGAGAAGGGCGTATTGGTTTCTGATATCGAAGATCTTAGCCCTGCACAAGAACGCGGATTGCGGAAGGGTGATATCGTAACGGATATTGGAGATCAAAAAATCTCAACACCTGACCAATTTGAAAAATCGATTAAGAAACTGAAGGCGGGCGATGCTGTGATGCTGCGGGTAAAGGGCGAAGACAAGAAAATGCGCTTTGTCCCTATTGAAATGCCCAAATAAACGTCAAAGAGCAATTCACAACTATAAACAAAGAGCGCGGCTGAGCATATTGGTCGCGCTTTTTGTTTGCCGGTCGATTGAATCTCCCTCGAAATTTTGTTTTATTGAATACGTGAAAAAGCGAAATCCAGTTCGTCTTTCCATCAATATTATTTAACATGAGAGTAAACCTATGATCCGCTATCTAACTGCAGGAGAATCGCATGGCAAAGTGCTCGTTGGTATTTTGGAAGGAATGCCGGCAGGTGTCGAGATTTCTGTTGAATACATTAACCACCAATTGAAGCGGCGGCAGCAAGGATACGGCCGCGGCGGCAGGATGAAAATAGAGACGGATCATGTTGAGATTCTCTCCGGCGTACGCTTTGGCAAAACGATCGGTTCTCCGATTGCTTTAATTATTCAGAATAAAGACTGGCAGAATTGGACAGAGAGGATGTCCGTCGATAGTAATGGAGCAGGAATCGAGAAGATTACAATTCCTCGTCCCGGTCATGCTGATTATGCCGGTGCAGTGAAATACGGATTTGATGATCTACGTAATGTGATCGATCGAGCAAGCGCGCGAGAAACAGCGATGCGCGTGGCACTTTGTACCATCATCAGGAAATTTTTGGAAGACAATGGCATTTTCATCGGCAGTCATGTCTTGAGTATTGGTTCAGCAATGGTGAAGAATAGAATAAAAATCGATCATACGATTACGAAGCTCATCAGCCTTGCACCGCGAGCGGCATATAAATTGGCGGAAGAAGCGGATAAATCCGAGGTGCGTATGCTTGACACATCGTTAGGAACGAAAGCAATATCACTGATCAAGAAAGTAAAGAAAGCAGGTGATACGCTTGGCGGAATATTCGAAATTATCGTTACGGGCGTTCCAATAGGATTAGGAAGTTATGTGCATTATGATAGAAAGCTGGATGCTCAACTTGCTCAAGTTCTGATGTCGATTCAAGCGGTTAAAGGTGTTGAGATTGGAGATGGATTTGCAAATGCTACAAGATTTGGTTCTCAGGTCCATGATGAGTTCACATTGAAAGGCGATAAAATTGTACGTACAACTAATCGCGCCGGCGGACTTGAGGGAAGTGTAACGAATGGAGAGAGGATCGTTCTCCGTGCTGCAATGAAACCGATTGCCACGCTTGCTAAACCATTGAAAGCTGTTGATCTAGCAACGAATAAATTAGTTGAATCTAGATATGAGCGCTCCGATGTATGTGCTGTGCCGGCTGCATCGGTCATTGGCGAAGCAGTGATCGCTCCAGTTTTGGCAAATGCATTCTTAGAAAAGTTTGGCGGCGATTCAATGAAAGAGATAAGTAAAAGACACAAATGTAATTAAGTACGAACTTCCGAAGATTCACTTTGGTTAATCGCTGGAAACCTTTGGAATGCTTAATCCAATCTACCCTATTGAGTACAAAATTTCAATTCGGTTTAAATACCCCGAATCTTGATTCATTAAGATGAAATGTTTTTCACAGTGATGTGGCTGACCAAAAAGTGTAAAATTAACGGTAGTCGAAACCATCAGGTTTCGTTTTCAGATAATAAACGAAGACTAAAGTCTTCGACTACCATGTTTTCGATACTTTTTGGTCAACCTCAATTCATTTGCATTCTTTTTTGAAAAGGGATACAATACACTCATAATATTTTAATATGAGTCGAAGAACTCATAGACTAAAATTAGGAACAAAGAAGAAAAATGATAAACTCTTTTTGGAAAGTAATATCAATCACAGCCTTTGCAGCGTTAGTGATCTTCGGATGTAAAAAAAGTGCTTCTACGAGTTCGACAAACACAGATACTAATAAAACCGTACCACCAACTTACAATCTGAGGCATCCGGGAATTTTTAATAGCCAGGCTGATCTTGATTTCATTAAATCAACAGTGAATGCTGGAGGCAGTCATCCTTTGGTAGCCGGGTATCAGATATTAGCGAACGATGGCCGTGGTAGTTTAAGTTTTACACCAACCCCATTTGCAATAGTAGATGGCGTTCCATCGGGCTCTAGTCCCTCGGAAGATGCATATCGGGATGATGCACATGCAGCATATATCCATACCATTAAGTGGGTCGTCACCGGAAATCCTGCTTATAAAGATAAGGCAATACAGATATACAACGCTTGGTCATATACATTTACAGGTTTGGTCGTGTATTCGAATAATCAACAAACATTAGAATCTTCATGGGCATTGCCTATATGGATAGCGGGTGCCGAAATTATCAGATTCTATAATAATGGCGCAGCAGGATGGTCGGCCGATGACGTTGGGCAATTTCTTTCCTTTGTGGACAAGCAATATCATACTGTTTTAGGTCCTTCAGCCAGTGCACCAAACTGGCATATTTCACAAGCCTTATCAATTATGGCTACGGGGGTTTTTTTTGATAGTGTAGCAATTTATAATACGGGTTATACCAGGATGCAAAATCAAATTGATGAGATCAGCGCAAACGGTGATGTGCCTGAGCTTACCCGTGATTTTGAACATTCACAATATTGTCTTATTGGAATGGCACAAGGTGCAGAGATAGCCCATCAGCAAGGTGATGACGGTCTTTGGACCAGAACAAATGGAACTTCAAGCCCTCGCTTGCTTTTGTGTTCGGAGAGTTATGTGAAATGTTTAATGGGGACAGGAACACCTAACTACCAATCTAGTTCTGGTTCACAAAGGCACAGCGCTCCATACGAAATAATATTAACTCGTTATAGTGATTTAGGAATGGCTGCCCCACAAACACGAACCTATGTGTTAACTCAAAACAGACCTGAAAATTGCAGTCAAAACCACTTCGTCGGTTGGCTTTCGGCTACTCATGCGAACGTTCAGTAAAAACTAAAAAAGCTCTTTGCAATTACTTAAAAAGCTGTCCGATGTTTTATATTATCGGGCAGCTTTGTTTTTTCCATACTGCTGATACAAATTCTAAGGTTTCTTAGGATTTCAACAAGTAATAGGAATTGGTTATTGGGATTGCTTGGAATTTCTTAATAGAATATTCTTACTGCATAACAACACGTACAGTCTCATTTCTTTTCAAATCTTGACTCTGGCTATGGATTATGGTATATTTTCAATGGACTCAATGGTATCCGGCAAGAAATTTTTAAGTTAAAAACTTAATTGTATAAAAGGAGGTGCATAGGTCTTCAGTGTCTTTGAACGAACCGTCGGCGCAGACGGAAAATTGAGCCGAAAAGTGCTTGTACTCAACCATGACTATGAGCCGTTAAGCATTTGTAACGTAAAGAAAGCGATCATTCTTCTGTATTTAGGCAAAGCAGAATTGATTGCAGCGTGCGATGGTAGAAAATTGCGTTCTGTCTATACGTCGATGCCTTTTCCAAGCATCGTTCGCCTCTCCGTCTATATTCGTCTACCCTATAAGAAAATAGTCCTCTCCCACAAAAACATATTACGCCGTGATGGACATTTATGTCAATATTGCGGGAAAACTGAATCAATGCTTACTGTAGATCATATTATTCCGAAAGCAAAGGGCGGTCCAGATACTTGGGAAAATCTTGTTGCGGCATGCGTTTCATGCAATAACAAGAAAGGTGACCGAACGTTGCATGAAGCAGACATGAAACTCCTACGCAAACCGATTCGTCCCAATCACGTAATGTTTATTCGGCATTTTGTTGGCACGGTGGATGACCATTGGAAACCGTATTTGTTTATGAACTAGTTATCAGTAGTCAGCTATCAGTTTTCAGCTTCCAGCGAGAATAGTTTTACATATTCCTGACTACTGATATCTGATAACTGAATACTATGAATGTTCCACCGAAAGGGGTCACGTATTCTCTTGAGTCAAAAGAAAAAAATAATTCTCAGCGGTATGCGTCCCACAGGGAAATTGCACCTGGGCCATCTTACAGGTGCGTTGGAAAATTGGGTAGCCATGCAAGGTGAATATCAGAATTTCCATCTCATTGCCGATTATCACGCATTGACAACAAATCCGGATACATCGGATATTTATGATAACTCTATCAATATGCTGATAGATTGGCTTGCTGCCGGACTTGATCCAGTGCAAAGCCCAATGTTTCGTCAATCGCAAATCAAAGAGCACTCTGAACTGCATCTCCTATTTTCCATGCTTATTACGACGTCACGTCTTGAACGAAATCCAACGTTGAAGGAACAAGTTCGCGATCTTGAAATAGACAGCATCGTCTATGGTCATCTCGGCTATCCCGTTCTGCAAGCTGCAGATATTTTGCTTTACAAAGGCGAAGTAGTACCTGTCGGTGAAGACCAATTGCCTCACATTGAAATTACCCGTGAGCTTGCAAGACGGTTCAATACACAATATGCCGCGGTTTTCCCTGAACCGGAAGGAAAAATTACAAAGTTCGCTCGTTTGCCGGGTCTCGATGGAAAAAGAATGAGCAAGTCAGTTGGCAATACAATTCTTCTTTCAGATTCACCCGAAGCTATAATGAAAAAGTTAAAGACAGCTGTCACTGATACACAAAAAGTCCGTAAAGGTGATCCTGGGCATCCCGATATATGTTTGGTTTTTGCCTATCACAATAAATTTAATCCCGCAGAAGTGCCGGAGATTCGTGCCGGTTGTGAAAGTGGAAAGCTCGGATGTTTTGACTGCAAAATGAACTGTGCCAAAAAAATTATAGAAACGCTTGCACCAAGTTTTGAAAAGAGATCATATTTTGAAGCACATATGGATGACGTCAAGAATATTCTTGCCGATGGCGAACAGCGTGCGAAATCGGTTGCCAAGCAGACGATGGCTGAAGTTCATGAAGCGATGAACCTGGGGTAAACAAGTAGAAAGTAAAAGGCAGAATGATAATAGATTCAAACAATTTATTACTGATGCGAGAAAAAAAGTATTGGCATAAATAAACTGATTACTGACAACTGATAGCTGATACCTATTTGTACACAATAAAACTCAATGATTTTGAAGGTCCCCTGGATCTTCTATTGTTCTTCATCAAGCGCGATGAGCTGGATATCTATGACATTCCGATTGCGAGCATCACGAAGGAATTTTTAGATTACATGCATTTCTTGCAGCAGTTTGACCTCGAAATCGCCGGTGAATTTTTAGTCATGGCTGCTGAGTTGATGCAGATAAAAGTAAAAATGCTTTTACCGCCGGAGCAAGGTGAAGAAGAAGAACTTGATCCGCGTGCAAACTTAGTGCAACGTTTGGTGGAATATAAGCGCTTCAAGGAAATGTCTTTACAGATGAAGAATCGCGAAGAAGAACAAATGAAAGTGAACTATCGTGGATATCATTCTGCCGATGAACATGTCGTAGAAGAAGAGACAGGCGAAGATATGATCCGTGATGTGACATTCTTCGATTTGATTGCATCATTCAAATTTGCAATTGACCGAATGCCGAAAACATTCGTCCATGAAATTGAAAAAATCAATGTGACTGTCGAAGAACAGATTGCTTATATTGAAGAATATTTTTCCCGTCGTTCTGAAGCGACTTTCTACGATTTAGTCAAAGACTTTACAGAACGCATTCGTATTGTCGTAACATTTCTTGCCTTGTTAGAGGTTATACGGACAAAGAAAATCATTATCAGACAATTACAGCCATTCGGTGATCTTTCGATTATGAGAAACGTGATGTGACAGAAGAACAGACAACCATAGAAAAAACTGAGCTGAAAATTCCGACGACGTTCAAAGCATTGGTTGAGGCACTCATTTTTGCCGCGCAGGAACCGCTTTCTGTTAACCAGATACGTTCTATCTATCAAGGTGAGAACGTACGGAATGATGAATCCAAGCACGTAGAACCGGAAACCATACGACAAATCATAGCTGATCTGAATAAAGAATATTCGAAGCAAGATCGGCCGTATCGTATCGTGCAGATTGCCGGTGGATATCAATTCGCAACATCGACAGAATATGCTGAATGGCTTGGCAAGCTTTACAAGGAACAAGGACGCAGGAAGCTTTCACAATCCGGTGTTGAAACGTTGGCAATCATTGCCTATAAACAGCCGATTACAAAAGCAGAGGTTGAAAGAATTCGTGGTGTGAATTGCGATTATGTCCTTAAAACTTTGCTGGAAAAGGAATTGCTGGCCGTAACAGGACGGGCTGAAAGTGTCGGACGTCCGCTTTTATACGGAACAACAAGAGAATTTCTAAAACATTTTGGATTGAACGACATCACGGATTTGCCTCGGCCAAGAGAGATTGAAGAAATTCTTGGGGAAAGTCAATTTGAGACAGAACGCAGAATGTTGGAAGCCCAAGCTGGAGCTGAACAGGCGCGAAAGGATCAAGAGGACTTTAAATCACGCTTACCGCACATTCCCAAAAAGAAACCAGAACTTGACGAAAAAGGTGTTGAAATCGTTCCACACAAGAGAACACGCGAAATCAGGATCATGCCTCTTGAAGAACGAAAAATATTGGAAGAAGCGGGACAAGAAAAGATTGAGTTTATCCCGGAAAATTCTCCACTAGAAAAGAAGGTAACGGATGACGACGTCGCAGATGAAAAAATGCAAGAAGTATCGATCGATTCATTACAAGAAGATCTTCCGAATGGAGCTACAGAGAATCAATCGGTCATTCAAATAGGAGAAAATGAAAAAATCGAATTAGCATCTGAGACAACAAACATCAGTATTGAATCAGAAAGAACATCGGAGATAGAAATACAAAATGGAGAAATCTCATCAACGACAGAAGAATTAAATCAAGACGACGGCCAAAGCACTTTGGAAGCAGGAAAGCCTCAAACCCCAAAGGGGCAGACGCAAAAACGTTGGAAGGTATGGAAAGAAAAGATACAGAGGTACATCAAGAAACTGTTCGCTTGAATCGATATCTTGCAATGGCTGGAATTGGCTCTCGCAGAAAGAATGATGAATTAATTCTTTCAGGCGCGGTGAAAGTCAATAACAAATTAGTAAAAGAATTAGGCGTTCAGGTGCGCGTAGGGAAGGATAAAGTTTCTGTTCAAGACGAATTGGTGAACCTCGAAGAGAAGCTCGTCTATATTATCTTCAACAAACCAAAAGATACTATTACGACGATGAGTGATGAAAAGGGACGCACCACAGTTATGAAATATGTCCATGTCAAACAACGCATTTATCCAGTTGGGAGATTAGATAGAAATACAACAGGTGTGCTGCTCTTTACAAATGATGGCGATTTGGCAAATGCATTAATCCACCCGAAATTCGAAATTGAAAAATTATATCGCGTGACGCTTGATCGTCAAGTAAGTGATGAAGATTTGAAGAAACTGCGCAAAGGTGTCCGGCTTGAAGATGGTCTAGCAAAGGCACAGTCTGCTGAACTTATCGATGGTTCTAAACGAAAGAAGGTGCTTCTTACTCTCCGTGAAGGAAGGAACCGTGAGATTCGAAGAATGTTCGAAGTTATCGGGTATGATGTTCGGCAACTTGACCGCGTCTCATTTGCTGGACTTACGCCGCTCGGGATTCCTCGTGGAAATTGGAGATTTCTCAACAGAAGCGAAATCAACTACTTAAAAAAACTTGCCGGCTCTACTAGCAGAAAAGAAATTGATGAGATTTACTCGTAGCAGCGGAATTCTTCTGCATCCCACACTATTGCCAGGGCCATTTGGTTCTGGAGATCTTGGAGCATCTTCTTCTCGTTTTATTGATTGGTTATTAAAAACAGTTCATTCACTTTGGCAGATGCTCCCATTGGGTCTGGTTGGTCATGCAAATTCACTTTATATGTCTCTCTCTGCGTTTGCCGGGAATCCATTACTTCTTGATTTATATGAGGTGGTTAATATTGGCTGGTTGATACAAAACGAGCTTGATGATACTCAATGTAAATCTCCTAATCGCCTTAATTGTTAGGAGGTTATGTCGTTTTGAATAAACATACTTAAGAAAGTATCGAAAAGATTTTTTAATAATAAATTTAGAATGTCAAAATCAATATTATACGTTGTGTGAATGTGAAAAAACATGTTTGGATGATTATACACTGTTTCAAGCAGTGAAGCATAAATACGATGGTGTAGAATGGTCTATTTGGGACCATAACATAACCGAAGGGGATTCATATGTATTACAGACAGTGACAGAAGATCTGAGGGAGCACGTAGACTTTCACAAATTCACACAATGATGCTTTGATCGTCAATGCAAGAAATGGATACGATTCTTCAGGGAGAGAGAAAGTTAGATCTGAACCGGTAGATCCGTTATTTGAATGGATTGTATTAAATAGACGAGGTACTCTTGATCGACTTAATTTTTTATGAAACATAAAGAAAATGACACTGAACACTTTTGATTATCGGAATTGACAATGGCTGAAGACAAGAAAACTCAATCATCTGAACCGGAACATGAAGATATTAATGTCCTGATGCTGCGCCGGCAGGAAGAATTAGAACAACTCACGAAGCTTGGTATAAATCCATATCCGTATGAATTTACGCGTGATGCCTATTCCAAGGAAATCATTCATCAATTTTTAGACGATGCACCGCGGCGTACGGTTTCAATTGCCGGCAGAATTATGTCCATCCGCCGGATGGGTAAAGCGTCGTTTTGCCATATTCAAGATTCGCAAGGACGCATCCAGGTTTATTTACGACGTGATGATATAGGTACATCGTATGATGCCTTTAAGCTTATGGACATCGGTGATATCATTGGTGTTCAAGGCTTTGTTTTTCGCACGAAGATGGGAGAAGTTTCTGTTCACGGATCAGAACTTACTCTTCTTTCAAAATCATTAAGACCGCTGCCCATTGCAAAAGAAAAAGTGGATGAACAAGGAAACAAGACGATCTATGATCCCTTTTCCGACAAAGAATTACGCTATCGTCAGAGATACCTTGATCTTGCCGTTAATCGGGATGTAAGACAAGTATTTATAAAGCGATCGAAGCTGATAAGCACCATTCGGAAATTTTTAGATGAGCGTGGGTATTTGGAAGTGGAAACACCCGTTCTACAGCCGATGTATGGCGGTGCATCTGCGAGACCGTTTATGACGCACCATAATGCGTTGGATATGAAACTGTATATGCGGATCGCAGATGAACTCTATCTGAAACGGTTGATTGTCGGCGGGTACGATGGCGTGTATGAAATATCTAAAGACTTCCGCAATGAAGGGATGGATAAAACGCACAATCCGGAGTTCACGATGATGGAACTCTATGTTGCGTACCACGACTATCGATGGATGATGAATTTAGTGGAAGAACTTGTGTCAAGTATAGCGATTGCACTGAACGGAGTCTCTGTTGCGAAATTAGGAAATCACGAAATTAATTTTACTCCGCCTTGGAAGCGAATTACTATGTTTGATGCTATTAAAGAACACACCGGTAAAGATCTACGAGGAAAGAACGAGGAGGAGCTCCGGGCAATTGCAAACGAGCTGCACATCGTGGTAGAACCAAGCATAGGCGCTGGCGGTATTATTGATGAAATATTTGGCGAGAAGGTTGAGCCATATTTAATTCAACCGACATTCATTACAGATTATCCTCTTGAGATGTCTCCGCTCGCGAAGAAACACAGGTCAGAACCTGGATTAGTTGAGCGCTTTGAAGCAATTGTCAATGGGAAGGAGTTATGCAATGCGTTTTCTGAGCTCAATGATCCGATTGACCAGCGCGCTCGATTTGAAGAACAGATGAAACTTCGTGCGCGCGGAGACGAAGAAGCACAAGTACTGGATGAAGATTTTCTCCGCGCTCTTGAATATGGTATGCCGCCAACAACAGGTCTGGGTATCGGTATTGATCGGTTGACTATGTTATTGACAAATCAAGACTCAATCAGAGATGTTATATTCTTCCCGCAAATGAAGCCAGAATAGCGTCTGTACGAACAGGACGAACGAAGAATGACGAGAAAGACTTACTATGTTCACATGGTAATCGAACTCATTCAGTTTCTTCTCAACTTCCATCTGAAAGAATTATTAACATTCCAGCAACTTGAAGGAAACGTATGCGTATTTGAGAGAGAATTACGGTTCAATCCGTCTTTGATTTTCGGCTGATTTCACGTATATTATTATGATAAGTGATGATGCATACAAAATATCAAGTCAAAAATAATATATTCAACATGCAATGTTGCAATTTTTAAGGAAGAGTGTAATGAAAAAGAGGTTTTCGTTAGCCACAGCGGTGGCTCTGGTCGTTGTGAGCATTTTTGCCGGTATGGAAATCAATAAACTCATTTCAGCTGACAACATTTACGAACAAATTAAAAAATTTGGTGATGTTCTCAGTGCTGCGGAGAAATCATATGTTGATGATGTCGATACCGGGAAGCTGACGGATGCGGCGATCGTTGGAATGCTCAACACGCTTGACCCTCATTCAGTCTATATTCCGCCTAAACAATTTGAAAAGGTACAGGAGGAATTCAAAGGCAAATTTGAAGGAGTTGGTATTTCGTTCCGTATTTTGAATGACAGCATTACAGTGGTCGAACCGGTCGCTGGCGGTCCATCAGCAAGAATGGGTGTGCTTTCTAATGACCGAATTGTTAAAATTAACGATACGTCTTCCGTTAAATGGACAGATCAGCAAGTGATGCGTACCCTTCGCGGACCGAAAGGAACCAAAGTAAAAATCTCCATAGTTCGCCCAAGTGTAAAAGAAATTCTTGAGTTTGTCATTATTCGCGATGAAATTGCCCTCACGAGCGTTGATGCTGCGCTGATGATTACCAGAGATGTTGGCTACATCCGTGTGAATCAGTTTAAGGAAACGACACATATTGAAATGGAGAAGGCGCTGCAAAAGCTTAAGACGGAAGGAATGCGCAAGCTCATCTTAGATTTACGTGATAATGGCGGAGGATATTTAGAAGAGGCAGTCCGAATGGCAGATCAATTCCTTGATGGTGGGCCTGTCGACAATCCGCATAGAATCGTTTACACAAAAGCACGAAAACCAGAATTTGAAGAATCGTACTCTGCAAAAAGCGGAGAAGCGTATGAAAAACTTCCACTTATTGTTCTTATCAATAACGCATCTGCAAGCGCAAGTGAAATCGTGGCAGGCGCTCTCCAGGATTGGGACCGCGGTTTGATCGTTGGTGAAACATCGTTTGGAAAAGGATTAGTACAGCGTCAGTGGCCGCTGCGGGATGGTTCGGCATTTCGGTTAACTGTTGCTCGGTATTATACACCAAGCGGGCGGTTGATTCAACGATCGTATCAGGGGAAAGACAAAGACGAATATCAACTGGAAGCGTTTCAGCGCGATGAACAAGAAGGCGATAATCTAGAACACAAGCATGATGCAGAATCAGCAAAGGAATCTCGACAAAAGAATGACAGTCTTGAACAAAAGCATGAGGTTAAGCCGGATTCAACTATCCCAATCTTTAAAACTGCTGATGGTCGCACAGTGCTTGGCGGCGGCGGCATCACTCCGGACTATGTTGTCAAGTCGGAAAAGGTTACGGGGCTCATACAGACTGTTTGGCGGCGAAATCTTTTCTATGATTTCTGTAAAAACTATATGGAAGGTACCGGATTTGTTCTTCGGGCAAAATACGCCAAGAATTATGAAGATTATAAATTGAAATACACTATCTCGAACGAACTCATGACAGAATTTCGAAAGTTCATCGAAACGAAAGAAGTCAAAATTGATGAAAAAGAATACGCAAAGGATCTCGATTTCCTGAAAGCTCGTCTGAAGGCACAAATTGCACAGATGATTTTCGGTTTAGAAGGATATATCGGTGTGATGGTAGGTGTTGATAATCAAATTCAGAAAGCGTTGACTCTTTTTCCAGAAGCAGAAAAAATTGCCAAACTGAAATAAGCACTCAATGAGGAGCAGGGTATACGTGCGGTTCTTTATTCCCATAGTCATCTGGTTTATGCTTTTTTTACGGACAGCTGCGGGCTTGCCTCTGCAGAATGAAAAGCTCTCCATTCGATCTTTCAATCAGAATTCAGAACCGGTGAGGCAGAGTGAAAGAATGCTGCAGGCTGGAGAAGAGTTGGAATATAGCGTCCACTATTCTTTCTTCCACATTGGGACGATTCGTTTTAAAGTGACGAATAAAGAAGAAAGAAATGGAAAAGTGATTTATCACGCTTGTGCAATCATGGATTCCAATCCGTCGCTGAGCTGGCTCGTTGATTTGCATATCAGGTTTTACAGTGAGATGGATCAGGATGCGTTCACCTACCAATGGCTGAGCGAAGACAGCACTAGTAAAAAAACGACGTATCGAAAAATGCGTTTCGATTATGAGGCACACAAAATGTACTTCGAATGGGGAAATAAACTCAAAACGAACGAATACAAAAAAGAAGGCGAACGTATAGTTACTATAACAAATAACTGTCAGGATGGATTATCGCTTTTCTATTACGCGCGTGCACATGTACGTGAAAAGAACCAGACAAAAATTCCGACATTCATTGATACGAATGAAGTAACCACACATATCAATTTTGGTATCGAACATTTAGAGGAAGATATTGATGCAGTCGATTATCCCATAGATGTAATGAAATTAGATGGACGCGCAGACTTTGTTGGTGTCTTTGGGTTGACAGGCGGATTCGAAGGAGTGTTTAGTAATGATGCTGCGGGCATTCCCATGACAGCACGAATGAAAGTTATTCTGGGAAGCATAAAGGTGGAACTGAAGAATTGGAAACGAGATAATTGGATACCGCCCAGAACAGCGAACGAAAAATGAAGGGAATAATCCCTTATAAGGATCGAATACCGAAGTTGCATGCATCGGTATTTGTTGCGGATGGTGCAAAGATCATTGGCGATGTGGAAATTGGAGAACACAGCGGCATCTGGTTTAATGTTGTCATTCGCGGTGATGTGAATTTCATTCGCATTGGTTCACGCACAAATATTCAAGACAATTCTGTATTACATGTTACAACGAAAACGGCTCCTTTGAATATCGGTTCGAATGTCACGATCGGTCATAGCGCTGTTCTGCATGGATGTACCATTGACGATAATTGCTTGATCGGAATGGGTGCTATTGTATTGGACAGAGCGCATATTCATCAAAACTCTATGGTAGCGGCTGGAGCGATAGTGCTTGAAGGATTTGATGTTCCGGAAGGAATGCTTGTAGCAGGGATTCCGGCTAAAGTAAAACGTGCATTAACAGAAGAAGAAAAACAATTCATACGTCAGTCAGCAGCAAACTACGTCGGTTATGTGCAGGCATACCAATCATGAACAATCGAAGAGAGATGATATGAAACTCACATTTTGGGGCGTTCGTGGTTCAATTCCAACTCCAGGCAAACAAACGGTTCGCTATGGCGGGAACACACCATGCTTGGAACTTCGTCTTGACGATGACCGGCTCATTATTTTTGACGCAGGTACTGGCATCCGAAGTTTCGGTGACTATCTGATTAATAACGGAGAATCGGTCAAGGCACATCTTTTCATTTCGCATCCTCATTGGGATCATATTCAGGGATTTCCTTTTTTCAAACCGGCATTCAGCCCCGGAAATGAACTTACTATTGTTGGAACAGACCGCCCGGAGAAACCGTTAAGTGAGATTATTTCAGAGCAAATGAACCGTATTTATTTTCCTGTCCAGCTTCATGATCTTAAAGCAAAGATAAAATTCGTCCCTATTACGGAAGAGGGAGAAATGAAAGTGTATGATGCTCTCGTGAAGATGATTTATGTGAATCATCCCGGATTTGCACTTGGGTACCGCGTTGATTATAAGGGAAAGTCATTAATATATATTAGTGACAATGAACCCTTCGATAAAGCATTTGCCGGATCCATGAGCAATTTTGAGTCAAAGGTCAAAGAAAAATTCATGACGGCGAGTGGCGATCCGAATCAAAGGATCTTCGATTTTTGCCGCGGTGCTGATGTGCTCATTCATGACACGACGTATACACCTGAAGAGTATATTGATCGAGTTGGCTGGGGACATTCGGATTATTTATTTGCGCTACGGCTAGCAGCTGAAGCGAACGTGCGGCGCTTATATCTTTTCCACCATGAACAGAATCACAGTGATGAAAAAGTTGACGATATTTTAAAAAAGTGCAAGAAAGAAATTCGAAGCAGGGGATACAAATTCGAGTGTGAAGCTGCTGTCGAAAACACAACGATTGTCATCTAAACTTGACATTCACTCATGTGGAATGTATATTGGCGTGAGTTGATTTTGGATGGATATGTTTTACGGTGAATAAATAATGCGTGGTGAATAATTATTTGAGCAGGGCGGGAATGAAATTCGAATTCAAAAAAAAGGATATTGCTAAGCTGGCGCAAGTGCTGGAAGTGAAGCCGAAGAGAATAGGCACAAGTGTTCGTTTCGAAATTGAAAACAAAGAACAACAGCGCAAGTTAGCTGTTGAGATATATTCCAATATCGATATTGGCAACCGAAAAGGAAATCTTGTCTCCGTGTATACACGCACCGCGCATCTCCAGCTGCATTTTTGCACAGGATATGTTATCAGCAAGATGTTAGGAGAGATTACATTCGTCGGTGAATCGGATGGCAAGCTTTCTGGATTAACAATTGAACGCGAAGGTGGATGCTCGCTGTATGCAAACGTTGATCGGAATATTCTCTCTGGTGATTTCACAAAATTAGGTCCCGAAGTAATGCTTTCTGGTATTGCATTGTCATTAACCGAATCGATTCTTCCGCCCACCACTCAAAAGGTAATTGCAGTACCGGTGCGGGGAAGGAGTCTGAAGCGGAGATGACAACACGAATGATACTTCTTTCAACTAACCATCCTCGTTTGCGGTTCCCCAGCAAGGAAGTTTTCCGCGCATTAAAGATTGTTTATAAAGAAGAAGGAAAAGAAATTCCGGCACTTGCTGTAGTTTGTACGCACAATCGTTTTATCCGTAAGATGAACAAGGAATTTCTTGAGCACGATTACATCACAGACGTTATTGCGTTTCCACTGGGCAACGATGGCGGTGTTGAAGCAGAAATTTATGTCAATCTTGATGCGGCGAGAAACCAAGCAAAGAAATATAATGTTACATACACGCAAGAAGCGCGTCGGCTGTTGATTCATGGTGCACTGCATTTGCTTGGGTATGATGATAAAACTCAAGGCAAAAAAAATATGATGAATGCGAGAGAAGAATTTTACTTAGGATTGATGAGTCGAAAGGCACGGTTGTAATACTCATGCAAGAACGAGTTGTGGAAATAATTCTTTTTTTAGTCAATGAACTGCGTTCTAATAAGCGTCTCAATGATGTGGATGTATCATCTCTGACGCGCGATGGGTATACACAAAGTGAAATATCGTCTGCATTCTCATGGCTGTTTGAACGGCTTTCCGTAGGGAAGTCAATCACGGATGTAACCAGCGGATCCAGCACATCTCATCGCATATTAAATGATGCCGAGAAAATGGTCGTTGGGTTGCAGGCGTATGGATATTTGATACAATGTCAACAGCTGGGACTTCTCAACAATGTAGATGTTGAGACTATCATCGAACGTATTATGATGGCAGGATTCGCAGCTGTCGGTTTACCGGAAATGAAATCTTTTGTTGCCGGATATCTCTTTGATATGGAAAGCAGCAATGGACAAATTTCACTTGGTACGAATGATACAATTCACTGAAGAATAGGTCGCATGGAAAAATCTCTTATTATCGTTGAATCACCTGCAAAAGCAAAAACGATTAACAAATATTTAGGGAAAGAATATTTTGTTGAGGCATCGGTTGGACACATCAAGAATCTTCCTAAAAGTAAATTGAGCGTAGACATCGACAATGATTTTTCTGTCGTGTATGAAACGATCGCAGGGAAAGAAGATGTTGTTGGGCGTATCAAAGAAAAAGCCGCGAAGGCGAAAGCTGTCTTCATCGCAACTGACCCTGATCGTGAAGGTGAAGCAATTGCGGCGCATATTGCCGAAGAAGTGAAAGATGACAATAAACATATTAAACGCGTGCTCTTTCACGAAATTACCGAGGCAGGCGTCAGAGATGGTATGGCGCATCCCAAAAAAGTCGATATGCATATGGTGATGTCGCAGCAAGCACGACGCGCGATGGACAGAATTGTGGGCTACAAAGTGACGCCATTTATTTGGAAGACAATGTATTACGGACTCTCTGCAGGACGAGTGCAGTCGGTAGCATTGCGGTTGATCTGCGAGCGCGAAGCGGCGATTCAAAAATTTTTACCTCAAGAATATTGGTCGTTGACAGCTGAATTCACAACACAGCATGATGACAAATTTCTTGCCAAACTTGTAAAAGTTGCAGGTGACGATCCGCGTATACCAGATGAAACAACATCGAACGGCTACATGGCTGACGTTCGGAAACAGAAGTACGAAATCAGCAATGTTACTCGAAAACCAGTAAAACGGAATCCGCCTGCACCATTTATTACAAGTACGTTGCAGCAAGAAGCTGCAAAGCGCCTTCGCATGTCCGCTAAGCGGACGATGATGCTGGCGCAGAAATTGTACGAAGGCCAGGAAATAGGCGAAGAAGGATTGACAGGTCTTATTACGTATATGCGTACAGACTCGACGCGGTTAAGCGGGGAAGCAGTATCGCATGTCCGCGAGTATATCTATAACAATTATGGCAAGGAGTACTTGCCGAAAGAGCCTCGTCTCTTCAAGAAAGGCAAAGCATCACAGGACGCACACGAAGCTATCCGACCAACTTCTATAAAGCTGACACCGAAGGTCGTGAAGAAATATCTGGATAAAGATATGTTTGCGTTGTACGAACTTATTTGGAATCGGTTCATCGCTTGCCAGATGGCGGTTGCAGAGTTCGAACAGGTGACAGTTGAAGTGACAGGCGGAGAGTACCTGTTTAGAGCAAGCGATCAACTTCCAACATTTCGTGGTTTTCTACAAGTGTATGACGATATCGAAGAAGAAAATGCGGGGGAACAAGGAGATACTGATCCTACGTCTAAGCTCCCAGTGAATCTGGCAAAAAGTCAAGCGGCACAGCTTACAGATCTTCTTCCACTGCAACATTTTACAAAACCGCCGGGCCGGTACTCGGAAGCTACATTGGTAAAAGAGTTAGAGTCGCTGGGTATTGGCCGTCCGAGCACGTATGCGATGATTGTGACAACAGTTATTGATCGAAAGTACGTCGAACAAAAAGAACGAAAGCTCTACGCATCAGATCTGGGCATGCAAGTGAACACATTGTTGGTAAGTCATTTTCCTGAAATCTTTAATGTAAAGTTCACTGCAAAGATGGAAGAAGAATTAGATACGATCGCTTCCGGCAAGCAAGAATATCTTGATGTTATGAAAGATTTTTATGGACCATTTCACCAGGCGGTGGAAAAAGCTTCAGGGTTAGCAACTGCAATCAAAAAGTCATTGCAGGAAAAAACTGAAGATATATGCGAGTTGTGCGGCAAACCTATGGTGATCAAGTGGGGCCGTAATGGAAGATTTATGGCTTGTACAGGTTACCCGGGATGCAAGAGTACAAAGCCCCTTCCAGGAGATGCAGAAAAAACACAACACGTTATTGGAGGCAAGTGTGAACTGTGCGGCGGAGATATGCTTGTGAAGGGTGGACGATTTGGAACATTTTTAGGATGCTCTAACTATCCAACATGCAAAAATACAAAACCGATCTCCATGGGCATCAAATGTCCAAAGTGCAAAGAAGGTGAACTCATTGAACGAAAGACGAAAAAAGGCAAACGGACATTTTATGGGTGTTCAAAATATCCGAATTGTGATTTCGCATCTTGGGATAAACCGGTAGCGCAGGCATGTACGTATTGTGGAAATGAATATGTCGTTGCAAAATATTCTCAGGCAAAAGGCGAGTATATAGTGTGTCCATCGTGTAAGCAGGAAGTCAATCAAGCAGAAGCTGTCGCTTCTGCGTAACGAAGGCATGGGCAAGGGAACGAAACAGGCTATGGAAAAAATAGTCAGAAGTTACCTTGAATATTTGGAAATCGAACGGAATTATTCTGCCCATACCATTCTTTCCTACGAGACAGATTTGTTGAGGTTGGTTCAATTTCTTCGCCAGGAAGGAATTCATTCGTTTGATCATGTGCATAAAGAAGCGCTCAGAGCGTTTATTGGTTCATTGCTTGATGAAGGATTCAGCCAGCGAAGCACTGCACGAAAAATTGCATCGATGCGTTCGTTCTTCAAATATCTTCGGCGGCAGAAAATAATTGATGGAAATCCTGCTTTGGTGCTGATCACACCAAAAGTTGGGAAGCGGTTGCCGTCCTTCTTAGATGAAGAATCAGTGCAGCGGCTTCTTTCATCACCCGATCGATCCACACCGAATGGAAAAAGAGACACTGCAATTTTAGAATTATTCTATAGCACTGGCATGAGATTGAGCGAATTGATAGGTCTGAATATCGGCGATCTGAAGCAAGAAGAAGGTCTCATCAAAGTAAGAGGGAAAGGGCGCAAAGAACGCATCGTGCCTGTAGGCAGAAAAGCATTGTCTGCAATAGACGAATATCTTCATGAAAAAAAAGAACTGTCACCGAAAACGCCTGCTAAGGCGGACGAACGTCCGTTATTTATAATCAAAGAAGGACGCCGTATGTATCCCCAGGCAGTTGGAAGAATGGTACGGAAATATATCGGAGCAGTTTCAGAGATAGAAAAGAGAAGCCCTCACGTTTTGCGGCATTCGTTTGCGACACATATGTTAAATCATGGAGCCGATTTGCGTGCTGTGAAAGAATTGCTTGGTCATGAAAGTTTATCCACCACACAAGTCTATACGCATGTGTCATCAGCGCGGATGAAAAAAGTTTACGAAGACGCTCATCCCAAGGCATAGATTCAAAAATAATGTTTTGCATCTCATCATCATTCGGTGGAAGGAGAACGTACCATGAATATAAAAATTACATCACGTCACTTCAAACCTCATGCCACGCTGACAGAATATGCGGAAAGAGCAATTGAAGACTTGTCGCATTTCTATGATGGTATCATTAAGGCCGAAGTAATCTTTTCTTATGAAAAGTCGCATGACAGTGTGAAGAACGCAGAAATATCATTGACGGTGTATGGTACTGTTCTGACAGGTATTGGTTCAAGTGAAGCGTATGAAAAGTCTATTGATATAGCAATCGCCAAAATAAAAACTCGCCTGAAAAAGTACAAAGAGAAACTTCACGAAAAAGATCGCAAGGGTGTAAGAAAGATACGAGAGAAAGAATAAATAACCCGGGAGACGGGCAATGGCACTGAGTGATATTAAAGAAACAAAGAAAAATAGTATGACAGTGGGTTTCTTGTTTGATGTCAATAAACAGCGCTTAAAGTTAGAGAGCGTCAATGGCGACGTTGGGTTTGAGCGGGAGATTACAGACAAGAACATCCATCGGCCCGGCCTGGCGCTTGCAGGATATGTTGAGTTGTTCACCTACGACCGTGTCCAGATTTTTGGTAATACAGAAATTCGATATCTCAACCACCTGACCTTTACTGAACGTATCAATGCATTTAAAACAATTTTTAAATTTGATTTGCCATGTATCTTTGTTACAGGCGAAAATAAACTCGATGATGAACTGGTGGCCATTGCCACAGAACACCATGTGTCAGTGATTCTTACACCGTTAGAGACAACGAAATTTGTTTATTTCATGAGCGATTTTCTCGATGATCATTTCGCTCCGCAAACCGTTTTGCATGGTTCTTTTGTAGACGTCGATGGCATCGGTGTTTTAATCACCGGGCGTTCCGGAATAGGAAAAAGTGAAATTGCGTTAGACCTTGTCGAGCGCGGACATCGCCTCGTGGCGGATGATGTTGTGATGGTCACACGAAAAGGCGAAGGAATTCTCATGGGCGCTGGTTCGGATGTCGTTAAACATTATATGGAAATCCGGGGCCTTGGTCTCATTGATGTTCGTTCAATATTTGGTATTCGATCTATCCGTTTTCAGAAGAGAGTTGAGATTATTGTTGAATTACAAGAATGGCGGAACGATCTCGAATATACACGAACAGGACTTGACCATGAGAACATCTCCATCCTTGGCGTCAGTTTGCCCCACATTAAACTGCCCATAGTCCCGGGAAAAAATATAACCGTCATCGTTGAAGTAATCGCTATGGATTATCAACTGAAACACTATGGCTACGACTCCGCCAAAGAATTTGCAAAACGGCTTGATGCTGCAATTGCTGAAAAATCAAAGGGAAAACGAGTTATTAATTATTTTGACCACGACTTTGAATAAGTGATGACAATTCTTGACAAAGAATTGATAATTTCCTATTTTCAGCGAGCAGTTTCCCTGATGCTTCGTGTGTGTTCGTTCACAGATTGATTGAGGATATGAGAAAAACAAGACTCTATCGCTTTTCATTTGAATCGCTTACTTTTCATGAGGCGCGTTGGACACGAACCCGCCTTATGATATTCGGGGTTTTTCTCGGAATAATTATTTTCTGTTCTCTTTTTGCCGTCAATCAGTACTATAATGATGCTTTTGGAATCGGATTCATTCAAAATAATTCTTTAGTAAATGAAAACAGAGTTCTGCAAAATCAGCTGCAATATCTTACACAGCGGCTTGATGCTATTCAGAAGCAACTCCAGTTACTCGGCAATAAAGGAAATGAATTACGCATGCTTGCTGATTTGCCAAAACTTGATGAAGATCTGCAGAAGGCAGGCATTGGCGGAACAGATGAACGTGTCGATTTTACATCATCATCCAATGTGAACACATTGCTGAACAACTTGCGTGCAACTGCAAATCAAGCGGAACACGAGTTGCGTCTCCAAACAACAAGTTATGAAGCTATCGGAACTGCGTACGATCAGAATAAAGTCCGCTTTGCGCATCTCCCCGCCATCAAGCCGATGGATGGATTTTACAATCCACATGGTTTTGGTATGCGCCTTCATCCAATTTTGAACTTTGTTCGCAAACATGAGGGGATTGATATTATCAATGAAGTTGGTACTCCAGTGTATGCATCAGCAGAGGGAACGGTAGAATTCACAGGGCGTAAAGGCGACTATGGATTGGCTCTCGAGATTAACCATGGGTACTCGTTGATGTCACTGTACGGACATCTGTCAAAAGTTTTAGTGCATGAAGGACAAAAAGTGAAACGCGGTGAACTTATTGCCCGCAGCGGCAATACCGGGCTTTCCAATGGACCGCATCTTCACTATGAAGTGCGGGTGAATGGTGTGGCGCAAAATCCTGCATATTATTTTTTCGATGATGTGAGTGCCAGCGATTTTCAAAATTAGTTAAATGATTCATACTATTTATTTAGAGAAATGGAACAACAATGATTTGGACCATCGAGCTAGCGACATATTTAGATGATGCTCCTTGGCCTGCGACAAAAGATGAGCTGATCGATTACGCTGTCCGGACTGGAGCCCCAACACAAGCCATCCAAAATTTAGAAGAGCTTGATGATTCCGATGAACCATACGAAAGTATTGAAGAAATCTGGCCGGATTATCCCACCGATGAGGATTTCTTCTTCGAGGATGAGAAAGAGTATTAAAAACGTAACATGTGAATAAAACATTAGGGTACTTCGGGATTATGAGTATAGAATGGAGCCCAGCACTTACCTGCTGGGTTTTTTATTTTTGATGTTCTATGTGCAAATTAACGACAATCATATTGTGTATTTCTTTCTGCATTTCTTTATCTTCTGCACAGGTTGGAGATCATGGATTTGAGGTGGGCGCAATACGCTTCGAAGGAAACGAAGAGCTCAATACTGACCAATTTCTCGCTGTGATTCGTACACGTGAAACTCCGTGGGCAGTGCAGAAATGGATCTACAACAGGTTTGACAAAGAAATTCTTTTTGGAAAAAAACCAGAATACTTCGATCCTATTACCTTTGTTTCAGACTATCAGCAGATAAAAAAATATTATGAAGATAATGGATTTTTCCATGCAAAGGTGGACACGAGCATTGTTGTTCATCCGGATAAAAACAAAGTTTTTCTAACATTTTCCATTGTCGAGGGGCGGCGCTCACTGATTGACACTATCTTGTTTCTTGGTCTCGAGAATCTTTCGTCTGATATCCAGGAAGAACTTTCATCGAATAAACAGATTATCGTAGGAATGCCGTATATTCAAACAAAGGTGGAGGCAGAATACAAGCGCATTGTAGGACTCTGTGCCAATAACGGGTACGTCAATGTGAAGTTAGTAACTGTAGGGGCTCAACGTTACGCATCTACAGATAATATTTCCCTTGTTTTCGTCTTCGATACGGGGAAACGTTTTACGTTTGG
Source organism: Ignavibacteriales bacterium (assembly GCA_026390575.1). Taxonomy (NCBI): domain Bacteria; kingdom Pseudomonadati; phylum Ignavibacteriota; class Ignavibacteria; order Ignavibacteriales; species Ignavibacteriales bacterium. The sequence goes on along the minus strand of JAPLFR010000008.1, from coordinate 407,735 downwards.
GAATATCTCTGTTGAACAAGATACTACATCCCAGCAGTATATTGATACTACTGTTGTGTTCGAGCATCTCGATTTTTCTACAGGGGAATTCTATGGCGAAGAAAAGAAAATAGAAAGCGAAAGAAACCTTAATAGGTTGGGCGTTTTTGAAGCAGCAAAAATTGAAAATGCCATTCCGAACAATTCTTCAGAGATTTCTCAAATTCCAATTCGAATCCATGTGCGGACTCGGCCGTTCCAGGAATTCACGCCAGAAGTAGGTATTAATGACGAGAACAACGCTTTTAATGTCCTTTTTGGTATTGGCTATAATCATCGCAACTTTTTCGGCGGTGCAAGGAATTTTTCTACAAATCTTCGGCTGAATGTCCAGTCACTTCAATTCGGAACAATCTTTAAAGGCAATGCTTTAAAAGATAGTTCTCTTGTATCAAAAATAGAATGGACGACACAGATCACTCAACCGTATTTCATCAACAACAAAACGAGTATCAGTGCAGCAGTTTCAGCCATCCTCGATAAACAGTCAACATACTATATTCCAAGTCTCAGCTTTCGCCTCGGGACCCAATCACAAACAGCGACGTATACAAGACTCTTTATTGATTGGAGTCTTCAATTGAGCGATCCGAAGACTGAAGCACCCCTGCAGTACACTTCCACCTTTTTTAGAGATAAAGGATTTGAAAAACAATTCAATTCCTTTGTCACAGTCACGCTCCAGCGTGATAAGCGTAATGATATTTTTTATCCTTCAGAAGGAATCGTTCAATCTATCTCACTTGAAGAAGGCGGCTTTGTCCCGAGAGTATTAGAAGTAACTCTTCCCTATGCACAGTATGTCAAGGCATTGCTCACCGGACAATGGTATTGGAATCCGGACAAGAAGCAGGATCTTATTTGGGCAGTTCGTTTAAGAACTGGAGCCGCACTCCTCTATGGTGTTGCACCGTTGAATGTTATACCACTCACTCAACGATTTTATTCAGGAGGAAGTGGAAGTGTACGTGGCTGGCAGGCGAGAGCTCTTGGTGCACCGTCAATGACTACAACAGAGAGGGAGCAAGGGAGCAATGCGTTAGTTGAAGGTAACATTGAAGCTCGAATAAATCCTTGGAGTACAGGATCAATAGGATTTATTGATCTTCAAAAAATTTCGTTTGTGTTATTCTATGATTTCGGTAATCTTTGGTCTGCACCTCAATTAATGCGTTTGAATGAAATTGCGATGGCATTTGGATTTGGACTGCGCTATAACACTATTGCAGGACCAATTCGCATCGATTTTGGTATGAAAATGTATAATCCAGATCCTAATGAAGGTTGGGTTTCAAGTAAAAGATTCTTCCCGGAAACCTTTAACCAAGGTATCATCCATCTTGGTGTAGGTCATACGTTCTAAGGCGATACTGATATGAGCTGGTCATCCATTGTTGGACAGGAACGTGTTAAATCGCTTCTCCAACGCACACTGCAGAGCGATCAGATAGCCCACGCATACCTTTTCTACGGACCGGAGGGAATCGGCAAGGATGCTCTCGCAATTGAATTCACTAAAGCATTAATCTGCACACAAGGCGGGATAGAAGCGTGCGGTGTATGCTCTAATTGCCAGCGGATGGATTCGTTTCAACATCCCAATATAAAATTGGTTTTCGCGCTTCCGGTGGGGAAAAATGAAAAGAATGGGGACGATCCAATCAACGTGCTGACGGAGGCGCAGGTAGCGGAAGTGCGTGAACAGATTCAGGCAAAAGCAAAAGATCCATACCAACGGATTGAAATGACGAAGGCCAACTTCGTTAAAATTAACAGTGTGCGGGATATCAAGCGCGAAGCGGCGATGAGCCGGAGTGAAGATGGAAAAAAGGTCTTTATTATCTTGAATGCCGATATGATGAATAATGAGGCAAGCAATTCTCTCTTGAAAACACTGGAAGAACCGTTGCCCGGTACGATTCTTCTTTTAACGACATCTGCAAAAGATCAGCTCTTACCGACGATCGTCTCTCGCTGCCAATTAATACAATGCGACTTAGTATCGGATGGTGAAATTGAAACAGCGCTTGTTGCCCACGATGGCGTCGATGAGAGTATTGCACGTCTCGTCGCGCAGCTCGCTAATGGAAGCTACAGTAATGCACGGCGACTGAGTGTGCAGAATATGGCAGAAGAACGGAAGGATGTCGTTGAATTTATGCGCTTGGTTCTTGGTAAACGTAAAACAGCGCTCATCGATGCGATTGATGAAATTGCTTCATCGACTGATCGACCAGGCATGGAACGATGGCTGAAGCTCCTGCAGTCATGGCTGCGTGATGCCTTACTCATTCAGCAAAAAGCTCACGCTCCTCTTATGGAAGATGAAAAACAGAGCATGGAAAACTTCGTCAGGAATTTTCAGCAAGCGAATCTCGTTGCAGCGAATCAGTCCGTCGAGAAGGCGATTGCTCATCTAGACAAAAATGTCTACATTCATCTTATTCTCACAATGTTAGCAATTGACTTACGGAAAAATATTACGGAAGCATCATACGTATGAAGCAGCCATTTGAACGAATTCTCATTACGGCAGCATTGCCATATGCCAACGGGTATCTGCATCTTGGCCATCTTGCCGGTGCATACCTCCCGGCAGATATCTATGCAAGGTATCAACGTCTCAAGAAACGCAATGTTCTGTTTATTTGCGGCTCAGATGAGCACGGCGTTGCGATTACCGTTTCAGCAGAAAAAGAAAAAACAACACCTAAAGCAATAATTGACCGGTATCATCCGGCAAACCAATCGGCATTTGAAGCGTTCGAGATGAGTTTTGACAACTACTCGCGCACGTCACTTCCATTACACCATGAGACGACAAAAGAATTCTTCCGGGAATTTCATAACCGTGAGATTGTTGTCGCAAAAAAAGAATTACAGCTCTACTGCGAAAAAGACAAAATGTTCCTTGCCGACCGGTACGTGGAAGGCACGTGTCCAAAATGTAAGTCAACACAGGCCCGCGGCGATCAGTGTGAAAATTGCGGAACATGGCTGAATCAGTCAGAACTCATCGATCCAAAGTGCAAATTGTGCGGAACAACGCCGGTCATGCGCGAAACGACGCATTGGTATTTTCCACTTGGCAACTATCAGAAGCGATTGGTGGCATACATCGATGAACGCAATAAGCGTGATGGGTGGAAAGATAACGTTCTCCGCTATTGCGAGAGCTGGTTTAAGGACGGTTTGCAGGATCGTGCCGTGACGCGCGACCTCAATTGGGGTGTCCAAGTTCCAGTTGCAGGATACGAAGACAAAGTTATTTATGTATGGTTTGATGCAGTGCTCGGCTACATTTCCTCTGCAAAAGAATGGGCGGCTCTCAATAACAAACCTGATATATGGAAAGAGTTTTGGCAGAAGGAAGATACAAAATATGTTGCATTCATCGGCAAAGACAATGTTGTATTCCATTGCATTGTCTTCCCGGCAATGCTGATGGCATGGAACGACGCGCACACCGATCACTATGTTCTGCCCGAAAATGTTCCAGCAAACGAATTTTTAAACTTCGAAGGACAGAAATTTTCCAAGAGCCGGGGCTGGGGAATTGACGTTCAAGATTTTCTAAAATTCTTTCCGGCAGACATGCTGCGTTATGCTCTGGCAGTGAATTTACCGGAAACACGCGACAGCGACTTCTATCTCAAGGATTTTCAAGCACGCGTTAATAACGAACTTGCTGATATCGTCGGTAACTTTGTTAATCGAACGGTGGCTTTTACAGATAAAAATTTCGACGGTAAAGTTCCAGTGCTTGGCAAATTCAATGCACGTGATGAAGAAATGATTGACACTTTAAAACACACGCCTCTACAAGCCGGAGAATTGTTTGAGCGGTATCGATTCCGTGAGGGATTGATGGAAGTGATGAACCTCGCGCGTGCAGCAAATAAATATTTCAATGATAATGAACCGTGGAAAACACTCAAGTCGAATCCGGAACGATGTGCCACAACGCTGCACATCGCAATTCAAATTGTTCGTTCGCTTGCAATCCTGCTGGAACCGGTGATTCCAGCTACGTCCGCGAAAATATGGAAACTCTTGAATCTTGATACAACATCGAAGGAAGATGGATGGGATTCTGCTTCGAGTTTTCAATTAAAGGATGGCCATCAACTTCATAAACCAGAAATTCTTATCAATAAAATAACCGATACACAGATTGATGAAATAATGAAATTTCTTGAAGGGGAGGAGACACCACCAGCTTCTTTGTCTATTATTCCGCTCAAGCCAACTATTACACTTGATGATTTCAAAAAGATTGATCTTCGCGTGGCGCGTGTCATCGAGGCAGTGAAAGTGCCAAAATCAGAGAAACTATTAAAACTGCAGGTTGAGATTGGAAACGAACGCCGGCAGGTTGTCGCAGGAATTGCAAAGCATTATACACCGGAAGATTTGATAGGGAAGTTGATAGTTGTTGTAGCGAATCTTCAACCTGCAAAACTCATGGGCCAGGATTCGCAGGGAATGATACTCGCTGCCAGCGATGAATCCGGCGGTCTGACACTGGTTGGCGTGCAGTCAGAAATTTCCACGGGAGCAACTGTGAAGTAAAACATTGTGCCTGAACATGATGTTTCAGCATTATGCGAGAGTTGTAAGGAATACTATGGCGATACAAAAAATTAAAAGTATTGCACGATTCGTAAAAATTGAACATACGTTATTTTCTTTGCCGCTTATTTTTAGCGGAGTATTCATCGCGTCAAAGAATCCTCCGACGATACAGCTTATGTTACTCATTCTTCTTGGTGCAACAGGAGCGCGCACTGTTGCACTCGCACTGAATCGTATCATCGATCGAAAAATAGATAAACGTAATCCGCGTACAGTCAGCCGTGAATTGCCCAGCGGCAGAATGTCGTCTGGAGATGCCACAGTCATTCTCGTCATCGGTCTCGCCGTCTATTTCCTGTGTGCTGCAAGTATTTCGACATTCTGTTTGATGCTCTCGCCACTTCCGCTTGTCATTTTCACGTTCTATCCCTATATGAAACGCTTCACATCATACGCGCATTTTGGTGTCGGCCTTGGTCTTTCAATGGCGCCGCTTGGTGGTTGGTTCGCCGTAAAGAATTCTCTATCGAATATTGGACCGGGATTGCTTCTTGCGCTCTTTACACTTTGTTGGGTGACGGGATTTGACATTATTTATTCAACTTTAGACGAAGCTTTTGATCGTGGCGAGAATCTGCACTCATTTAGTTCACGGTTTGGAAAAATAAAAGCGCTGCGCATTTCTGCCACGCTTCATCTTGTCGCTTTTGTGGTTCTCACAATATTATTTTTTATGCAAATTCGTGCGCTTGCCGCGTTACCATTTCTCCTCGTATCAGGATATTTATTATATCTCGAACAAAAAAAAGCTAACAATGTCGAAATGGCTTTTTTCAAGATTAATGCTGTTCTCGGATTTGCTGTCCTCGCAATGGTTCTCGTTGGAGTCTATTTCCCATGAGAATTATCATAGGAATTACAGGTTCCTCAGGTGCTGTGTATGCAAAAGAATTTTTAAAGCAATGCAGCGCAGATAAATATCTCATCGTGAGTAAATGGGGAAAAGTGCTTTTGCAAGATGAACTTGGCATCAGCGATCATGATTTAGCGCCGTTCGTCAAGCGGCAGTTTTCTGATGATGATCTGGCGGCGCCGATGGCATCCGGAACTAATCGGTTCGATGCGTGTGTTATTCTACCGTGTTCAACATCGACGCTTGGAAAAATAGCTTCCGGTATAAGCGATACACTTATCACACGGACTGCACACGTTGCAATGAAAGAACGATATAAACTTATTCTGTGTGTACGAGAAACGCCGCTTTCTACAATAACGCTTGAACAATGTGCGAAACTCTCGCGCGATGGTGTTATTATTATGCCGATTTCACCGCCCATGTACTATGTTCCGAAAACAGTGGATGAATACATCGGCGCTTTTGTTGATAAATTACTTGGAGTCATTGGAATGCGCACACCAAAGGGTTGGCGGAGTGAAGAACTGGAATAATATATTAGTGAATGTTTCATGAAATTTCCCGCACTCAGAGAATTTGTTCAATACCTTGAATCTATAGGTGAATTGAAGCGCATAAGCGTCGAAGTGGACCCATATCTCGAAGTAACAGAAATTGCGATGCACGCACTGCGCGAAAATAAACCGGCTTTACTTTTTGAGAATGTAAAAGGTTCGAAGTATCCGCTTGCTATTAATATCTATGCGTCAGAACGAAGAATTGAATTGGCGCTTGGCAGGCATCCGCAGCAAATTGGTGATGAGTTGATTTCATTCTTTGATCAAATACTACCGCCAAAGCCATCGGCACTTTGGGAGAACCGTACATTCGTCAGACGAGTGCTGAAAGCAAAAATGCGGACCGTTTCATCGGGAAATTCACAACAAGTGAGCGAGACGCCACATCTTAACGAACTTCCTATCCAAACTTGCTGGCCTGGCGATGGAGGCAGATTTGTTACACAAGGCCAAGTATTCACATACGATCCTGTCGAGCGAAAACGCAACGTCGGTCTCTATAGAATGCATGTCTATGATGATGCAATAACCGGCATGCATTGGCAAATTCAAAAAGGGGGCGGATTTCATTATCATCATGCAGAACAGTTGGGAAAAGATATCGAAGTGGCCGTTGCGCTCGGAACAGATCCTGCATTATTGTTTGCTTCAATATCTGCCCTGCCTGAAGGATTTGATGAGGTCATGTTCGCATCGTTCCTGCGTGGGGACAGGATTCCAATGACGCGTGGAAAGAACATTAGCATTCATGTTCCTGCAAATGCTGAGTTTATTTTAGAAGGTATCGTACCTCCAAACGAACGGAGAATGGAAGGACCATTTGGCGATCACTTTGGCCATTATTCAAATGCAGCGCCATTTCCGGTTTTTTATTTGCGGACAATCACGCATCGAACAAAACCTATCTATCCGGCAACCGTAGTCGGCATTCCGCCGATGGAAGATAAATATTTAGGAGAGGCGACTCAGCAAATTCTTGGTCCTCTGGTGAAATTAATTCACAAGGAAGTGCGGGATATCTGGGCATACTCTGAAGCGGGATTTCACAATTTACTCGTTGTGTCAGTTGAAGAGCGTTATAAAAAAGAAGCGATGAAAACAGCGCTGGGTTTGCTTGGCACTGGGCAATTAGCGTTGACGAAGTGTCTTGTGCTCGTCTCGCAAGATGTGAATCCGCGAAATTGGTCACTGGTTATACGAGAAATTCGTGATTACTTTGATCCGCATTTCGATTTCGTCTTATTGCCGAAAGTACCGCTCGATACGTTAGACTTTACCAGCTTCAAGATGGAACTCGGCAGCAAAATGATTATCGATGCTACGAAGAAGCAACGATCAGAAACGGTAACAATTCAATCATTAAAAAGGGAATCGTTGTTTACAAAATTAGAATCTCAAATTGCGAATCTTAAATCCATAGACAGACGAATTATCGACAGCACGATGATAGAAGAATCATTGCTGATTGTGAAAGTGCGAAATCAAGGTCGTGCAGTGATTGAGAAATTGGTGAAACAAAAAGCATTGCAAAACTTAAAGATGATCGCGGCAGTCAGCGAAGATGTGGATATAAGAAATCAAGAAAGTTACATCTGGGGTATTTTTACTCGATTCGATTGTGAACGTGATATCATCTTTAGCGAACAGAATCTCATCGGCATTTCGCCAATCTATAAAGGCGTTATGGGAATCGATGCAACCTGGAAAAAAGGATATCCGGAAGCTTTGAAAATGGATCCAGCTATCGTCAAACGTGTTGATGAGCGCTGGGAGAGTTATTGGAAATAAAGGAGCATTAGGAATTGAATAGTGAACTTCATTTTAGAGATGTGCGGCTTCAGCCGATTTGGAAGAAGGTGCAAGCCGGTGAACGCTTAACGCTTGACGATGGCAAGGTATTGTTCCAAACAAACGATGTATTGTCGCTCGGGAAGATGGCTTATTTCGTTCAGAAGAACCGAAGCGGCGACGCGGTCTATTTTGTTTTGAATCAAAAAATCGAACCGACCAACGTCTGTGTGCTCTCGTGTAAATTTTGTAACTTCGCCGTGAAGCAGGGCGAACCCGGCGCATACGAGATGACTATTGCCGAGATGCTCGCAAAACTGACGCCTGAAATTCAAGAAGTGCATATGACCGGCGGTTTGCATCCTGAATGGAAGTGGGAATATTATTTAGATATGATGCGGCAGATGCGCACGAACTTTCCGCATCTTGACATCAAAGCGTTCACAGCTGTAGAGATTGATTTCTTTCACAAGAAGTTTAAACTCACAATTGAAGACGTGCTTCGCCAATTAAAAGAAGCTGGTATGCGCACCATGCCAGGCGGCGGTGCAGAAGTGTTTTCGGAACGTGTTCGAAAAGAACTTTTTCATCAGAAGATTGGTGCTCAACGCTGGCTGGATATTCATCGGATGGCTCACAGGTTGGGCATTGCTTCCAATGCGACAATTCTTTACGGTCATATTGAAACGATCGAAGAACGATTGGAGCACTTTATAAAATTACGCGAGCTGCAGGATGAGACAAATGGTTTTTTATCATTCATACCTCTGGCATTCCAGCCGGGCGATACCGGAATCAAGCCGCGTGGTCAATTTACATCCGCTATCGATGATTTGAAAATGATTGCAGTTTCACGCTTGATGCTGGATAATTTTCCCCATATCAAAGCGTATTGGGTCATGTTGACGGAAGAAGTTGCTTCTGTGGCGCTGAACTTCGGCGCAGACGATATGGATGGTACTGTCGGCGGCGAACGCATTGCGCATGATGCCGGCGCTATTAGTCCATCGTCAATGGCAAAAGATCAGCTCATTAAAATTATTCGCGATGCGGGAAAAATTCCTGTTGAACGGGATATATATTACAATCCGATAAAACTCTATACAGAGAATGTTATCGGAAAAATACCGTATCTCAATTCGGTTCCGTTCTACGAGAATATCGAAAGGCGTCAGTTCAAAATTCTTCCGGTGACACCGAGACGGATGGGAGTGCTCTCTTCCAAAGGTATGCTCGATGCCGGATTATTTTCCTTGGTAAATTATTTTCAACAAAAAGATCTGTTAGAGCCGCTTGATTATTGTATTGCCACACGCGATCAAGTAAAAAGCGTACTTCTGTTTTCAAATCATGGCTGGCAGGATCTGACGGGAAAAACGATCGGCATTATCGACGACACGGCGACATCGGTGATGCTCTTGAAAGTGCTGCTGGAGAAACGGTACGGAGTAAAAGCTCTCTTCAAACGGATGAATTCCGGAGTAAATGATTACACAGAATTCGATGCTGTTCTCCTTATTGGCGATGAAGCATTACGATCGCGAAAGTGCGGACTTGCAGGATTTGAAATTGTGTATGATCTTGCAACAGAATGGTATGAATGGAAGAAATTGCCGTTTGTCTTTGCGCTCTGGGCTGTACAGAAATCCATGCCTGCACAACGGAAAGATGAATTATGCGGGATCATTCAGCAATCACTTGAAAGCGCGGAAGAAAATTATGCGATCGTTGGACAATCGCATTCAAAACGCATTAATCTCACGAGTGATGAATCGGTAGAATATCTTGAAGGTTTTAACTTTAGAGTTGGTGAAAGGGAACGAGTTTCAATTGATTTGTTTCACGGACTTCTCCATGAACTCGAAAGTATTGAACACGCGTAGAATTAAATAAGGATTTTACGTAAAACCATCTTCTATGCTGATCAACATGAAATGTTATAAGAAAAAGTACACCACCCCTTAATCCCCTCCTCGTTTGAGGAGGGGAAATCCCGTCCCGCTTGATAAAATCAATCGGGACGGGATGGGGAGGTGGACAACTCTATAAAAACTATTAATTCTTTTATTGAGATTGTTTAGTGTGCAACATCATTTAATTACAGGGAAATTGGTTATAGGCAGAATATGTCAGAACAGATTGTTAATAAATTTAGGGAATTAATCGAAACTGGAACACGGTTAGCGCCGATTGGTGGTTTTGATTATTCTGGGTACAACGCACGCCTGCAAAATAAATATCTTGAGTGGCGAAAGGCGTGTCTGGAAATCCTCGAATTGTCAGGACCCATTGGATTTCCATACAAACAGAAAATTCTTGGCGATTCGCACGGCGGATTGTTTTATCAATCGTCTGTACAGTTAATTCTATCATGTCTGAATGAATTATACGAAAAGCTGAAAGCATCACCAGATCTTGTATCTGTCCCAGTTCCAACCGCTGCTGCTGAATCTTCAACAGTGACATCCTCAGAAGCCGGTAGTCAGACTGCGACGGACTCGTCGAGTGGAAAGCGCATCTTAAAGCCGCCCCCCAAAAAACCTGCTGAATCACCAATGCAGCCAATTACACAAGCGCCATCGAGCTCGCAGACCAAGAAAGTGTATGTCATTGGAGAATTAGATGATCCATTGCATGTTCAACTGCTGCAATTCCTTCATGAAATTGGATTAGAAGAAGTTGTTATAGAACGTATGCATGGACATATGATTTCACTAGATTCGCTTCAAATGGAAGCGGAGATAAAATTTGTTTTTTTTGTTATCACACCAGACGATCTTGCCTATGCTATGTTCGAGATTGGACATTTTGTCGGCAAACTTGGCAAAAATCGAGTCTGTGTACTTCACTCATCAGACGTCAGCTTTCCGAATACCATGCCGGGCGTCTTAGTGAAATTAATTACTGTGAAGTTGGAAGAAGCGAGCTTTGGCTTGCTGAAAGATCTTAAATCAGCCGGATATCAATTTAATTTTTAGAAATGGTATCAATGACGTTAGAACAGGTATATCACAAAGTCCGGGACGGCAATCGCATCTCTTCTGAAGAAGGATTGTTCCTTCTGCGGAATGCAGAGCTGCTGGATTTAGGCGACCTGGCAAGTGAGATTCGGTTTCGCAAAAATCCAAACCAGTGGGTGACATACCTTTTGGATACGAATCCGAACTATTCAAATGTTTGTGATATCGATTGTATTTTCTGCGCATTCTACCGCCATCCCGGCGAAGAAGGGGCATATAGATTATCGATCGATCAATTGATACAGAAATTTAAGGAAGCGGCAGCAGGCGGAATTACGACAGTACTTTTGCAGGGAGGCGTGGATCCAACGATTCCATTCGATTATTATCTTGAACTTGTTGAACGTACAGTGAAGGAAGTTCCGGAGATTTATCCGCATTTCTTTTCAACGTCTGAAATTATCGGAATGTCGCACGTCTCCGGCTTGTCCATAGAGCAAGTGCTTGAAAAATTATGGGAAAAAGGATTGCGCTCTCTTCCCGGCGGAGGTGCAGAAATTCTCTCCGATCGTGTGAAGAAAAAAATAAGCAGCCGTAAAGGCACATCTGCCGACTGGCTGAATGTAATGCGCATCGCCCATCGGATAGGCTACAAGACGACAGCAACAATGATGTACGGTCACCTTGAAACGGAAGAGGATATTGTTGAACACCTTGAAGCTATACGCCAACTGCAGGAAGAGACAGATGGATTCACTGCATTCGTACCATGGTCGTTTAAGCCGGGCAATACGCCGTTGGAAAAAATCATTCCGCATTATGCCACACCTACACGTTACTTACAGATGATTGCCTTTTCGCGAATCTATCTGGATAATTTTCAGCACATTCAGGCATCATGGTTTTCAGAAGGGAAGAAGATCGGACAGATTGCACTCCACTTTGGCGGCGATGATTTTGGCGGTATATTGTTGGAAGAAAATGTTCACGCTGCCGCAAAGTTTGTGAATACGACCAGCGTTGAAGAGTGCAAGAACATGATTAGGGATGCTGGATTTATTCCCGCGCAACGAACCACACTTTATGAGATCCTGAAGGTGGATAAAATAGAAGAAGCCGCATAGAAGCCTTCCGTGAGAAGCAACCTTCCGAAGGTTTCCTATACATAAACCTTGAGAACCTTCGGAAGGTTATAAAGGGAAGGTTACGCGAGAGGGATTGTTTCAGCACCTCAATGTTCCAGTTTGCATTTCTCACCTCACGTTTGTAGATTAAAACCAGTTCTCCGATATAATGTGCACACCGGGAGCAGCGTGTGCAGATTTACCTAATTAAGTGTTTTTCCAAACATACGATGATGTTAATAGACCGAAAGGTTAGAGTCTTTGTTGAACGCTTATAAGAACAAAAGATAGACAAAATCTATCTAATTAGATGTTAGACAACATACCACGGGAAGAAAATGAAAAAATACTTTGATTGGTTTCGAAAACGTATATTGCCATTACTACCTTTACCGTCAGTATTGATAATGTATTTTATTCTGCGATCCTATTTAGCTGCGCAAGAATCGTCCTTCAACAATTGGTATGGTGTAGCCCTTCAAATAATTGGTGGCTTCCAACTTGTCTGGTCGATAGATACGAACCTTCGAGGATTCAAGGGTCAGACAATTGTACAAGCAATTAAGAGAGAAACAATCGAATTATTTAAATCATTTCCTTTCTGGTCCAAAAAGAACATTGTAGCAATAACTGGGACAGTTGAGATGACATCGGCAGGTATGCAAGCTAATGCTACAGTTAGTCACAATTATACCGAATTGTCCGATAAGGTTGCATTCCTAGAAAGACAATTAAGCTATCTGGAGAATGCGCTAGATAATTGCATAAACGATTTTCACAAAAAAATGAATGAACAAAAAGTGGACTTCCAAGAAAAAATAGCTTCCATAAATACCACGAGTTCTGAGTTAAAGACACTCATAACAGATGTGGCTGTTGGCGGAATTAGAGGACAAATAACTGGATTTTTGATAGTTGTTTTGGGAACAATTATTTCTGCAATTCAATAGATGGTATGTTGCCCAACCAGCAACTCAAGCTGACCGGATGAGCGTGGTACGTTAAGCATGGCTTGCATAGGTTTCGGTTCTTAATAATAAAATTTTTAGCATGAACTTGTTTCGTTTAGTACATTATGAAAGTTATCAGTGCGGCAGCTTAGCCGCCATCCGTTAGGCGGCACATAGCATAAAAATGCTTAATATTGATGGTTATTGGGGGACATTGACATTGTCCCTATTTTTTGGTAAAGTTTTAATGCCATGACAACTACACAAAATCCCGGTCAGCAGGCAATGACGCCATTTGATGTACGTAAGGCTGCTATACAAGAATTGGAACAAAAACGTTCTTCTCGTATTCTTACATACATAACTGGAGATCGGCCAACGGGAGGACCTGGTTTGGAGCTTGCTCATAGTGTTGAGCCAAATGTAGTGCCCGTAATTTATGAGGCACTACAGACTATTGGACCAACAGAAAATATTGACTTGTTTTTATACACAAGAGGTGGTGCAGTTGATGTCGTTTATCCTATCGTATCTCTGATCAGAGAGTTTGCAAAATCCAAGTTTTGTGTACTTGTACCTTTTCGTGCGCATAGCGCTGGTACACTCATAGCAATGGGAGCCCATGAAATAGTAATGTGTGAAGCTGCAGAGCTAACTTCGGTCGATCCCACCACAGGTAACCCATTTAATCCTGTGGATGAACTTGTCAAGGATAAGAGAAAAGGTATCAGTGTAGAAGACGTTACCTCATATTTCAGTTTTGCAAAGGAAAATGAAAAAGTCAAGCTTACTTCACCTGACCATATATTGGAGGTTTTCAAACAATTAACTTCGCAGATTCATCCGCTTTCACTTGGTCATGTGCAAAGAGTACACACGCAAATTCGCATGATAGCAGAAAAACTACTTAGACTTCATCTCAAGAACGAGGATAAGAAAAAAATATCGACCATTGTATCGACGTTGACTGAGAAATTATACTCACATACACACGCGGTTAACAGACGTGATGCACAAAAGATTTTTGGAAAAGGAGTAAAATTTCCAGAAAAAGTTGAGCACGATCTCATTTGGAATATTTTTCAGAAGTACAGTGACGCTTTGGAACTAAGAACACCACAAAATTTGTTAAGTGATTTAGGACAGCAACAACAATTGCAGAAGTCATATATTCGTGGATATGTTGAGACAACTCAAAAATCATGGACATACGAATCGGATTTGCGTATTTCAATGATTACTCAGACTTATCCAGGAGTAGTTAATCCTAATGTTCAGACGGGATTAAATAATATTCAGCCAATAGTTCCAGGTCTCCCGCTATACATTGCAGGATTGCCAACACAATTTTATATGGATGTGCTCTTTGAAGGATGGCGCACTAATTTAAAAGGAGTTTAAGCTATGTCAATCTCTTTCAAACTTGAGTCCCAAATCGGTTTTAGCAACAATAATGTTGTGTTTTCAACTTTTCAGATAGAACAAAGCAATTTTGTTACACTACCCAATCTTATGCAAGAAGGACCCAGACTGAAGACGAAATCAGCTGAAACACGAAATATGCTGCCAAGCGAAGATGGTGTTAAGAAAGACAATCTTATCAAGGAGTGAACCTACTCATCACCCGTTACGCTTAATACATTTCTCATACAATTTCCATCTTCTAACATACATCAAAGAATATTGTTTTAATGTGCAACCTAACCAGCGGCTCTCCCGCCAGCCCGCACGACTGAACAGTCGTTCGGGCGGGAACGCATGGCGGGCAGGTTGGCGGAGCGATCATCTGTTTAGTAGTGTAAAGAACATATCACGATGGAGGTAAAATGGAAGACTCAAAACTCAAAGCGCATAAAGTGATTTCTGCAATAAACCAAGCATGGCGATCCAATGCTCCTCTTGAAATGTCGCAATACTTACATTCCGATATTGTCATGAATTTTCCTGGATTTTCAGGCGAGGTAACAGGACGCGATGCACTTCTCGCAAGTTTTGTCGAATTCTGTACAAATGCGCGAGTTCTTGAATATAGGGAGAGCAATGAACAAATAAACGTAATTGGAGATTGTGCTGTTGTGAGTTTCCAATTCGAGATGCTATATGAACGAGCGAAGTATCAGGAACGATCAAAGGGTAGAGACCTTTGGGTGTTTCAATGCATTTCTGATAAGTGGGTTGCAGTGTGGCGAACAATGATGGAGTTAGAAGAAGTAAGAGAGAATCGTAAATAATAACGAGTCGTCTCACCAGCAACTCTCCTGCCGGCTTGTCCGCTTGATAAGTCCATTGCAGTCTGATGAACAATTCTTTGGCGGAGCGGAGATCCAATAGAGCACAAACTCATGTATAAATTATGTTATGAGGAAAATTATGATAAGACAAGTGAAAGAATCTGATACTGGTGATATATGTCGTATCTACAATAAATATATTGCAGGTACCAGAATTACTTTTGAGGAGACGCCGTTAGAAGAAGACGAAATGGTGTCCCGTATAAAAAATATCACACAGAATTATCCATGGTTGGTGTATGAAGAAAACGGAAGAGTGATTGGCTACACCTATGCGAGTAAATGGAAGGAAAGATCGGCATATCGCTATTCAGTTGAAACTGGTACATATATCGATTCTGATTATGTCAGGAAAGGAATAGGTACGATCTTGAAAGAGGAGTTATTGAAGGTTCTGAGAGAAAGATCAATTCATAGTGTGATATGCGGAATCGCATTACCAAATCAAGCAAGTATTGCATTGTGTGAAAATTTTGGATTTCAAAAGGTTGCTCATTTAAAAGAAGTAGGTTATAAATTAGGTCAATGGGTCGATGTTGGCTATTGGGAACTGATACTGTAAAATATTACTTTTAGGCATGTTATATGAAAAGAGCGTCGTTCATCATCCAAGTTATTGTTGCAATTGTTTTCTTTTCAATACTAAATTGGAAACAGGGATTAAATTATTCTACCCTGAGATTTAATATAATTGGATTTATTTTAATTGCATTGATTCTTTATTCAGAAATTATGGCGCGTAAAAGACGTGTATCAAATTGGGAGAAGATACGTAAGAAGGGGAAAACGCGATTTATTCTCTACGAATATGTCCTTTTACGAGGTGGAATTACATCAACTCTATTAATTCTAATTCTTTCCATAAAGGTAACAATAGGATTGTTAATTATTTGTACTGTTATACCATTGTTTGGAGTTGTAGCATTCGCAGGAAACGAAGAATGGAAAAAATGCGAGGAACAATATACAATATCAACTTTAAAGTCATTCGCTGATAAAATTAAGGTATTACGAAATTAGTAGTAATGTTTCCTGATCCGCGGCCCGTAAAAGATACTGGCCGATAAATCAATCACCAGCATGCAATGAAGAGTTGGATCTTTTCGCTGGTGCAGAAAGTGGCTATTCGGTTTTCGAGCATCGTGAGTATCGGAAGAGAAATCGAGACATGAGAGGAATTGAAGGGATTGTCGACCAACTCCACCGCTCACTGGAAGGTGATTCATGGCAGGGAGCGTCGATCCGCGAGATACTCGAAGGCATAACCGCCAAGGAGGCCGCTGTGCATCCGGTACCCGGCGGGCATTCAATTTGGGAACTTGTGTACCATCTCACCGCGTGGGTGAACGCCGTTCATTTGCGAGTGCTGGGGAAAGTTTCGGAGCTTGACGGTGAAGCTGATTGGCCACCGGTCCGCGATATGAGCGAAAATGCTTGGGCTGCTGCATTCGAGAATCTCCGCCGTTCACAATCGGGATTGATCGCAACCCTCAAAACTTTGAGCGATGTCGATCTAAATGCTCCGGTGCCGAATCGGGACTACGACTGCGCACATCTTTTGCATGGGTTGACTCAGCACCACGCGTACCATGCTGGACAGATGTTGCTGCTCAAACGGATCTTACAGCACCAAGCGAAGGAATCGACATCTCTTTGAAGCTTTCGCTGAGACGATTCCGCTTGAAGAATTGAAGTGGTTGGCCAATCTGGAACTCCCCGCAATATGAGCAGGATATCGAAGATAGGGCTGCAAACGACAGCGCATTTGGCACTCGCTGATTGCCGGAGGCGTGAGAATGTATCGCACGAAACACGAAACAATTTCTTATTTAGCAATACAAATTAAAAAGATATAAATTTACTATTAGTACAGATTTAGTACAGTGTGAAAATATGCAGTGCGGGAGTCACGATGTGCGGGATCCTCGATTCAATCGAAGATCGAATCGGGACTTACTTGTCCACCGTCTTTTTGGTGGAGACGCCATCCGTGAGGGCGTGATTAACATTTAGCATGTATTCATAAAAGGAGAAATGAAAATGAAAACTATTTTCCGCGTTTTGCTGATATTGATTTCTTATTTCATTGTTATGAGTCAATCAGCGGCTCAATGGACCCAGACAAATGGTCCAGCAGGTGGAACTATCCAGTGCTATACTCTCTGTGGTTCAAATATTTTTGCAGGAACGTATTATGGAATTTATAGCTCCATCGACAATGGAAAAAGCTGGGCATTTTGTCCTCATAGTCCTTTAGATCAAATATATTCATTGCTCTCTTCAGGTAAGACTCTGTATGCTGGTGGACAACACGGTCTTTATGTTTCCTATGACAATGGTTCTAACTGGAAAAGAATTATTGAAATAACAGCATTTTATGCATTAGCTCAATCGGGTTCAAATATATACGCCGGCAGTCATCTTGGCTTTTATCGATCAACAGATAATGGAAATACGTGGGCGTTATCTAATTCAGGTATGAGTGAAGGGATAGTCAAGGCTGTAACACTACAAGGTGTAAAAATATTTGCAGGCACTGCCGGTGGAGTATTTATTAGTTCCGATGGCGGTGATAGTTGGACAATAAGCAACTCAGGACTGACGTATACAAGTATTACGTCATTTCTTGTTTACGGTAGATATATTTTTGCAGGGACGGGAGGAGGTTTGTTCAGTTCTCCAGATTCAGGCTTAACGTGGACTAAAAAGATCATTGATATTGACAATGATCTAGTTAATTCGATAGCTTCGAGTGGAAACTATCTTTACGCAGGTTCTCAATCTGGTGTACATACATCCATCGATAGCGGTTCGACATGGACAAAATCAACATTTACATTTATGGGGAACAATGTATTTTCCGTTTATACACATAATCAAACAGTTCTTGCAGGGACATATGGCGGAACATATCTCTCGTCGGATAATGGATTATCCTGGAACTTTTCATCAGATGGGATGCGATTAACCAATCCCAGTTCGGTGATATCATTTAACAACAATTTATATGCCGGAACCAACTATAGTTGGGCTGGAGGAGTATTTAAGTCATCTGATCGTGGCTTATCGTGGTCATTGCTTGCCCCCATAGGGCCAGTAAACATTTTGGCAAACAATTCATCCACAATATTTGCCGGTACATCAACTGCACTTGTTCGGTCTTCTGATAATGGGAATTCATGGAGTTCAGTTTTATCTGCAACAATATACACAATATCGGTCAGTGGCTTTACGATCATGGCCGGAACAGATAATGGTATTTTTTATTCATCAGATAACGGGACAACATTTACATCCGTCAATACTGGATTAACAGACACTCGGGTATTTGCGCTTGAGAGACTTGACGAGAATTATATCTTTGCAGGCACAACGAGCGGCGTTTTTGTTTCATCAAATGGCGGAACAAGCTGGAGTATTTCTAAACCTGATATTATTTATGTTTCTTTTACCAGTACTAATTTTGGATCTCTTGGTTCCAAAGACAATACGATATATGCATCGTTGAATGATTCGGTTTTCTCCTCAAACGATTTTGGAAATACCTGGAGATACAATAAAGGAGTTCCTGCATTCAATCAAGGTACTTTTCTTGTAAATAACTCATCAATGTATTCAGGAACACCTCTGGGAGTGGCTTTCTCAACAAATGGCGGAAGCACCTGGAGTATCATGAATAACCAATCGCTCAATGTCCAATCACTTACGATTCTTAAAGGTGATCTTTACGCAGGAGTGTATAATAGCGGGATATGGTGCAATGAGTTTCCTAAAAAGCCGTTGCTCGTATCCTGTCGTGATGTTCCGAATGACCAAGGAGGCAACGTAGTATTAAAATGGAATTCTTCTATTCTTGACACGAATGTCAATCTTCTTCCATATTACAGTATATGGCGTGCGATACCTCTTTCAATGAATAAAGTTCTATTAAATAAATCAGCAGTATCTCAACCACTCTCTTATAACGCCTTAAGGATTATGAATTCCTCTTCAACTCCCTCGAATATGATTTATTGGGAGTGGATAGCGAATCAACCGTCCCATTGTGCGCAAGGTTATTCATTTACTGCAAAGACTCTTTATGATTCAACGGCTTTCACAAATGGGAGGCACTATTTTATGATATCCGCCCAAACATCAGATCCTAATATATTTTACGATTCCAATATTGATAGTGCCAATTCAGTCGATAATATTCCTCCCGTTGCACCTCAGTACCTTTCGGGTCACCAGACACCAACTTCGATATTTCTTTCTTGGAATAGAAATACAGAGAACGATTTGAGTGGCTATGCAATCTATCGAAGTAAAATGCCAATACTCAATGCAGATACTCTTTCTCGGTACGCCTATACAACCGATACGAGTTATTGTGATACTGAAATTTCTTCCAGTTCGGAACTATTTTATGTTATTCGCGCGGAAGACATCCATGGGAATATGAGTGCTTTAAGTAATCAACTCAACTTTAAAGTAACGGATGTTTCAAATCAGAAGGCATCTATTTTCACATTTTCCCTTGAGCAAAATTATCCCAATCCCTTCAACCCGAGCACAACGATATCATTTAGTCTCGCATCAAAATCATTTGTGTCGTTAAAGATGTTTGACGTACTTGGAAGAGAAGTGGCAACAACTATTTTCGAAGATTTGCCAGCAGGAAATCACTCATACCAATGGAATGCGGCAAACATGCCAAGTGGAGTATACTTCTATCATCTCCAAGCAGGTTCATTTACAGAGACCAAGAAACTTATTTTGTTGCGATAAGGCAATTGCACTTAGCCAGCAATTCAAGCTCGGCTTGTCTCGATACATGAATCGCGGCAGGCGGCGTGAGAATGACGGTGCGCAGAGCGCAATACTGTATTATACAAAGATACTAAAGATGAATGCGCCTGCATGCCGGCTTGTCCGCTGAGATGAAGTGCACAAGGAAGTGTCTATGATACATCGGCAAGGCACGCAGAGGCGTCGTACAGCATAGAAAGTTACGGTATGTCCTTATGGCTCATGCGGTTCATGTGCAAAAGTTGCGAGCATAGCATCTTTGTGATGAATTGTTAGGCCGCTTAAGGAAAACAAAGAAAACTGAAATGTTAGAATCGATTTTTATAGGTTGTGGATTTGCATTTGCTGCAGCCGTACAACCGGGGCCCTTACAGGCATTTCTTTTTTCCAGCGTTGCTCGGAAAGGTTGGAAACGAACGCTTCCAGCTTCATTTTCACCACTGCTCAGTGACGGGCCGATTGCTTTGCTCGTACTGTTACTGCTCAATAATATTCCTGCTTCAATGCGTGGAGTGCTTCAATGTGCAGGCGGCATTCTTCTTCTCTATTTCGCTTGGGCAAGTTATCGTCAATGGAAAAAAAAGACAGAACCGCAAGACAATATCAAAGATTCAGCACCACGTACTCTCATTCAAGCAGCGACAGTAAATATTCTCAATCCTAATCCATATCTCGGCTGGAGTTTAGTACTCGGTCCTGCCGTTTTATCAGCATGGAATAAAAGTCCATTACATGCTGTAGTACTTGTTTTCGCATTCTATATAACAATGGTATCCACCCTGGCAAGTACCATTATTCTTTTTGGAACTTCACGGTTTTTATCAATAAAGGGAAAGCATGCGCTAATTTTAATTTCGTCAGTAATACTTGCACTCATGGGTGTATATCAGATGTTAATAATTATTTTCAGATCATCGGCCACATAGACGCCATTCATTATATGACCGATAAACCAATTTGTAGGAAACAATATGCAACAAAAACGTCAAGATCACGAGCCACCATCTGCAATTGCCAAAGAGGGTTGGCGGTATCATCACATGGGAATTCCAACTTCGACTCCTCGTCCAAATGAGCGTTATATACCACACCTAAAAATATATGTGTCTGGCTTTGATACCAGTCCTTATGGTGTTGAGTGGATGCGATTCGAGCCAGAGTGTCAGATATCTGAACTTATCAGAACAGTACCACACATCGCATTCGAAGTCGACGATCTTGATGCCGCAATCGTGGGCCAAACTTTGTTAGGTGAAATTAGTTCACCTTCAGACGGAGTAAGAGTCGCTATGCTTATTGATAATGGTGGACCTATTGAACTTATAGAATTTCGAAAACCGTTGGTAGAATAAGTAGGTTAGCCAGAAAAAATATTTGGCGTTTCGTAGCCAGGTAATCACCGTAAAAAAACACGGAGAATTCGCCCAAAGTGCTCACTATGTTTCAGGATAGAATATGTTTGGTACTCAAAATTATTTTTATTCTTGGGTTTCACTTTCATTTTTACTGGTTCAGTATGGTGCTTAATGGTTGCAATATTTTCATCCTCTATGACAAAAATTCTTAGAAAAGATAAAAAATAGCTTTTGTACTCAATAAAGCATGTGGTACTTTATTTATTGCATTAGGAATAAATATACTTTTCACCACACATTAAAAAAGAATTATAAAACTCGCACGTAAAACCGAATAACCATTCGTTCCGCGATACGAAGAAAAGAGATAGTTTCAGCCCGCACAATTAGACAATCACATAGGAGGATCAAACATGAAAAAAGTATTAGCGATATTATTATGCGTTGATTTTATTCTCTGTGCTTCGGAGTGTATTTCTGCACAACACAGCTCGATCAAAGAATCTCCAGCTGACACTACCCATCTTAAATTAAAAGTTCCACAGAAGCAGATTCACAAACACAATGAACAGACAAAGAAGATTGAGAGCCATGAGTTAAAGTTGCTTAAACATGAAATTATGAAAAATGACCAGCCCTTGCTTATGAAAGAAAAAGATTCGCTACAAAATAAAACGAAGTGATGGGGTGTTTTATTCAGCAATATTCATTATAAGTATAGCGGCGGTCTAACAAGTCGTTCTCAGATAAAATAAATCGGAACTGTAAGTTCAATTTCAGCTGCTATGTGCCATTTATTTGAAGGAACATTTGATGAAACTAACCTTAAAAATTTCTTTATTTGTTATTTTGATATTTTGCACTGTTTCGGCTCAACAACCAATATTTCAGGATTCCTTACTTGATCACATGATTGGAAAATGGATCCTTCAAGGCACGATTGCTGGAAAAGAGACGACACATGATATTGTTACAGAGTGGGTCCTGGGCCATCAGTATGTGCGGCTTCACGAAATATCGCACGAAAAGAATCCCGACGGCGAAGCAGCTTATGAAGCGATCGTCTTCATTGGCTGGGACAAACCATCGAGCCAGTATGCATGTCTTTGGCTCGACGTAACCGGCGGAGGCGGCCTCTCGGATCAGGCCATTGGCCACGGAAAGCGGAACGGCGATGAAATTGCGTTCTTGTTTAAAGGCAGTGACGGCAGCATTTTCCACACAACGTTCGTGTATAACAGAGATACTGACACTTGGCGTTGGCTGATGGATGGGGAAGAGAATGGGAGACTTCAGCCCTTTGCTCGTGTGAAGCTCAACAGGAAATAGTGATAAGGTCAAGCTTACCAACGTTCAGCGTATATTGGTGAAACAATGAAGGTAATTGACAGCGGGATGCCGGATGAGATTTATTGGAATAGTTTGTTTAATATTTCTCATATCGTACATTGGTTAGATCTTGAAAATATAACTGGACCCATTGTCGAGATTGGTTGTGGCTATGGTACTTTCACTGTTCCCGTTGCCAAGAAAACACATGCTCAAGTTATTGCGTTTGACATCGAGCCGAATATGCTTGAGACGGCGAGGCACAATGTTCAACAATCCGGTCTTTTCAACGTTCAATTCTCTCTTCGCGATGTTCTTGAAATGGGAACAGGATTAGACTCAGAGAGCGTCGGAATGATATTACTTTTTAATATCCTGCACTTCAACGAACGAAGACTGTTGCTTGAAGAGGCTTCTCGAATTCTCAAACAATCTGGTGTAGCAGCTATCCTTCATTGGCGAAAAGACATAAAAACACCGCGCGGCCCAATTGTTCATTTGCGACCCGACCAAGAGACGATTCTTGGTTCGATCGGCGGTCTCGATCTGCACTTCCATGGAAATAGCAGGTTTTTTGAGCCCTATCATTGGGGTATGCAACTCATCAAAGGGATCAACAACTGAATAATCGAAAGTGGGTCTAATTAATCGATCAATATAAGATATATTTTTTAACTTTGTGATTGATGGTATTACAGTCCTTGAGTCGCAATCGATATGAATAAATCACTTATTTTATTCTTTTCGATATTTCTTTCTACGAATATCAATGCACAGGAGATCGGAATTTCTCCTGTGATAATCTGGACTCATAATTATGAAATACAAAATCCGATTGGTGTGGGGGGATCTCTCAGCAAGCATATCTGGAAGGTAAACCTGTAAGTCGAATATATTTATGCCACGCATGAAAGATCCTATGATGGTTATTTGACGTATGGTTTCATGATGCCTCCTTCGCCTAACAGTCTAGAACATATCAACAGCACATCGTCGTTCACTGCTTATGAGTTCAGCATCAACATACCTCAAGCAGTATATGATGGATATTGTCTTACGTTCGGTCTGGGATTCACATTCGACAGATTTACTGCAACTCGAAAAGGAATTACGTCAGGTAAAACAATGACATTTGAAGATGAAACGAAAAGCGGACCTTTTTTTGCCGCCTCGATTTCGCGGGAACATATTTTGTGGCAGCCAATAAAATTGGAACTCCTTTTCAAAATGAAAAATCTTTCCAGCGGCCATTATGCAACAGATATCGAATTGCCGTTTGCGGATATCAAAACTGTCGATGAGCTGCAATTAAATTTGATTTATGTATTTTATTAAAACGCCGCATTCTAACAGCTCACTTGAAAGACATAAATGGAATTTGCAAAAACATAGAACTTGAATTACTTTTTAACGTGATTGCGCCACTAACAAAATATGTACCGTGATAACCGATCAATCGTGGTGTGGTGGATATGTTAACCGATCGCTTCCCAATCAGTTAAGCAGTAAACGAAAGGAATATTCCGATGTCATATTCTATAGACGCAAGCACGAAGTTCATCAGAGTTACATATAGTGGAACGTTAGACAATAATGATATCCAGGGAGTGTTAAAAGATTCACTCATAGTAGGTAGGAATGAATTGAATTTAATCAATCGTATAGAAGACATGAGGGAACTTCATGGGATTAAGATAGGATTCGATGAACTTATGGATTTTGCAGAGAACCTCCGTACTATTCAATTGCCGCAGATAGTGAAAACTGCAATATTAACGGGTAATTCGCTTCAATATGGTATTGCACGGATGTTCCAATCAATCCTTGAGCATCAACAGATGGAAATAAAAATATTTTCTAATGAAGAAGAAGCATATAACTGGCTTTTAGCGAAAGAATAAATGAAATAATAAGATGTTTACCGTCCAACAAGTCATTTTTAATTGGAGGAACTATGGATAGTGAAAGAAATCGGGTTTGTCCTGTTGAACTTGCAAATTCACTCGATAATAAAATAAGAGGATGGCTGCAAAATCCGCGAAAAATACTTGCTCCCTACATGAAAGAAGGAATGACCGTCCTCGATATTGGATGCGGTCCTGGATTTTTCTCTATAGAAATGGCTAAGATGATCGGCAAGAGTGGAAAAGTAATTTCAGCTGATCTACAGGATGGAATGCTGCAAAAACTTGGCAATAAAATTAAGGGAACAGAGTTGGAAGAAAGGATTAAGCTCGTAAAATGTGATAAAGATAAAATCAATATATCAGAAAAAGTCGATTTTATTTTAACCTTTTATATGGTTCATGAAGTCCCGGATAAAAATTCGTTTTTTAAACAATTGAAAAATATCTTAAACGAAAAGGGACAATTTCTTATTGTAGAACCCAAATTGTTTCATGTCTCTCAAAAAGAATTTGAATTAACGATCAAGCTTGCCGAAAATAATGGATTCAAAATATATCAAGGTCCCAAATTACCATTGAGTTGGTCTGCACTGTTGAAAAATGTCTAAATCAGTCGTTCCTTGATGAATCAAGATTGAGAAACAATGGTTCACTCTGTACCTCGTTGTTTTTGAAGAGATCATCTTGAGTAAATTTAATCGCTTCTTCGCCGTTCGGTTTTATTTTCTGATCGTCGTTCCTGAATTGGCTTACGAGGTTGTGTGATCCGCGAATTCTCCCTTCTTTGTTCTATCCGCTGTCGCTGAGCTTCACGATCAGCAGGTGGCGAAGGTTTCTGTTTACGTTCGTATCGTTGAATCAACTCTCGGCGTTTTTCCTGTGTATCACGTTGCGATTGTTGCTCTTGCACTTGCGGTGTACGTTCATGGATCTGTTCATTTTGAAGAATATCTCTCTGCAGTCCAGATTCACGTCCAGGTTTATCTGTTCTTGTCTCACTGCGGGGGAGACGTTCATCGGACGATGTACGAGATTCGACACGCGATCGTTCGACTTTATTCATATCGATTGAAAGATTTCGCTCACCCCGCCGTGTTTCTATGCGGTCCGTACTGCGCTGCATCTCATCACGTGTAGGACGATACACTTCTATGCGTTCCATGCGCTGGTTGTCGTTTGATCGTGTCATTCTTTCGCCGGATTGTCCACGGATTTCCCTTACTTCTGTTTTTGTGAATCGCACGTTGCCTCGATGTTCAATAACGGTTCTATCAACTCCACGGTTTATTATACGTTCGTGGTCAATTCCGTACTGCTGACCGGTACGGCCAGTGCGAATGAGACGCCGTGCATATTCTTCAGGCGCCGTGTCGCGATAGCGAATGACGGAACCGAAACGATTGTAACGAACAAAGTTCCAATAATGCGCCGGCGCCATCCAATGAGTCGTGAATCGAATTCCCAATGTCATATGAAATGTTGCATAAGGCGGCAACGGAGCCCAGCCAATATAATCATTGTCATAGCGCCACTCTACCCATGCCGGCGCCCATACGTCATCCGGCATCCAGACCCAACCGTAGTAATTATCATAATACCAGCGTCCATAGTGGTACGTGATCCAACCAAATGGTTCGTTGGACATCCAATACCATCCATACTCCTCAGTCCATACCCACCGGCCTACAAGGTACGGACGCCAGCGATGAGGTATGTGAAACGGATGCCAGACGCGTGTTCCGGATTCTACTTCAATCCATTCGCCATGAGGTGCAAGCGATGAATAGAAGAAACCGAATTGCATTCCAACATCAGACAGAACTGGAGTGGGCGTTGCTGAAGATTTCGGACTCAGTACAAAAGCAATACTGAAAATTGATAGAATAAAAAGTAATCGTTTCATACTGTACCTCGCACATTGATTTACATTTGCTATGCATAGTATCGCAAGCAATGTGCCACGAAATTCAATAATTCTTGAGGTATTATGGCGAAAAATGGAATGAATTGTCTATTTCCTGATTCATTCTGTTTGTTTTTTAGTACACGGTAGTCGGATTTGTATTTGCCACATCTTTGACAAAAACAGGATTTCTTTGAAATATGAGCGCAGTGGAAATGGATATCTTTCCGAAGAATTCCTCAGCTAAGCCATATTGTGAAAGACCGACTGCACGTCGTCGTCTTCTTCTATTTTGTCAATCAATTCCTTTACTTCTTTTGCTTGTTCTTCCAATAATTCTTTTGTTGTTGTGGGAAGGTACTGAAGTTCAGAGTTTTTGACATCAATTTTTTTCTCTTCAAGGTATTTTAACATTTTGCCGTAATCTTGAAAGGAAGTGTAAATAAGCAGTTCTTGCTCATGTTGAGAAAGATCATCAAGGCCGTGGTCGATGAGTTCTAATTCGAATTCATCAATATGAGGAATCGCTGATGCCGCAATGCGAATCAATCCTTTGCGTTCGAACATAAACATAAGCGAACCTGATGAACCAAGTGATCCGCCGCCTTTGGTTAAGTAATGCCGGACATTGGCAACGGTGCGTGTTGGGTTATCGGTTGTGCATTCGACAATGACACCAATGCCATGCGGAGCATACCCTTCATAAATAACTTCTTCATAACCGGTTGTGTCTTTATCTGATGCACGCTTAATAGCGGCTTCCACGCGATCTTTCGGCATGTTGACGCTTTTTGCATTTTGAATAGCGATACGGAGCCGTGGATTTCCCTTAGGATCAGGGCCACCCATTTTGACTGCAACGTTTATTTCGCGTCCGATTCTATTAAATGCTTTCGACATCCGTGCAAAACGCGCGAACATCACATACTTTCTTGTTTCGTATATTCTGCCCATAAATTTTCCGTTACTTCATTGATTTGAAAATAATTTATGTGAATAAGATACGAATCTTCTGTCACATTTGGAAGAGTTGTGATTTTGAACGGCACCTGACTTTTTCCTATATTAATTTATGGAACACACACAATCTCTTCTTGTCCTCGACTTTGGATCTCAATATACACAGCTCATTGCCCGGCGGGTACGTGAGCTAGGAGTTTATTCAGAAATCCACCCGTTTCATTATTCTATCGAAAACATAAAGCAATTCCAACCGGTCGGTATTATCTTGTCGGGTGGTCCGATGAGTGTTTATGAAAAAGAAGCGCCGAAACCCGATCCGCGTATTTTCGATCTCGGAATTCCCATTCTCGGAATCTGTTACGGACTCCAGCTTTTTGCGGATAGATTTGGAGGTAAAGTGAATTCTGCCGCCCGTCGCGAATACGGGAAAGCAGATTTGCAGATAGACAACCATAGCGATCTCTTCGTCGGGCTTGATGCAGCTACGTCGGTGTGGATGAGTCACGGCGATGCTCTGAGTCAATTGCCGGATGGATTTGAACCGATAGCGCATTCTCACAATGCGCCTATTTGTGCTATCCGCAATCAGAAGAAAAAAATGTTCGGCGTACAATTCCATCCGGAAGTAGTGCACACACCGGATGGAAAGAAAATTCTTTCCAATTTTCTCTTCAAAGTCTGCGAAGCGCAAGGCAATTGGACACCAGCTTCGTTTGTAGAGCAAGCGGAAAAAGGAATTCGTGCAAACATTGGATCGGCAAAAGTGTTATGCGCATTAAGCGGCGGCGTTGATTCATCGGTGCTGGCTGTTTTACTGCATCGCGCTATCGGAGATCAACTACATTGCGTTCACATCAATAATGGATTGATGCGAAAGAATGAAAGCGAACAGGTGGTGAAAACGTTCCGCGATACATTTCATATCAATCTCTCTTACATCGATGCGACTGATATTTTTCTATCCCGTCTTGCAGGTGTGGATGATCCGGAAAAGAAAAGAAAAATAATTGGCAAGACATTTATCGAAGTGTTTGAAGAGGAAGCAAAAAAGTTAAGCGGTTCCGTCGAATATCTTGCACAGGGCACGCTCTATCCGGATGTGATTGAGTCGGTATCGTTCAAAGGCCCGTCGGTTACGATTAAATCCCACCATAATGTCGGCGGATTACCGGAGAAGATGAATTTCAAACTCATCGAGCCGTTTCGCGAGCTCTTCAAAGATGAAGTGCGTGAAATTGGAAGGCTGCTTGGTGTACCGGTAGATCTTATTGGGAGGCATCCATTTCCTGGTCCTGGGCTTGCTGTACGCGTGCTTGGCGATATCACAAAAGAAAAACTTGCACTGCTTCGTGAAGCAGATGATATTTTTATTCAGGAACTTAAACGTTCAAATCTCTACGATAAAATCTGGCAGGCATTTGTGGTTCTGCTCCCTATTCGTTCCGTTGGCGTGATGGGCGACGGGCGCACATACGAAAATGCCGTCGCATTGCGTGCAGTAACGAGCGTGGATGGAATGACAGCCGATTGGGCGAAAATTCCGAACGATGTGCTTGCTCATATTTCAAACAGAATTACGAATGAATTGCGCGGTATCAACCGGGTGGTCTATGACATTAGCTCCAAACCACCGGCAACAATAGAGTGGGAGTGAGTTTAAGTAAAAAGTAAAAGGTAGAGGGTAAAAAGTGGATGATTAAAGCTACTGATTATTGAACACTGACAGCTTTTATGATTCAACTCCAGAATGTTACAAAAAAATTTGGCGGCTTCACGGCGGTTGATGCTCTTTCGTTGACTGTTCCGAAAGGTGAGTTCTTTGGATTCCTCGGACCCAATGGTGCGGGTAAAACTACGACGATCAAAATGATTGTCGGCCTGTTTACTCCGACATCGGGCAGCATCCTCGTGAACGGGTACGATATTGTCAAACAGCCGCTGGAAGCTAAACAGTCCATTGCCTATGTACCGGATATTCCATTCTTGTATGAAAAACTCACAGGCCGGGAATTTCTATACTTCATCGGTGGATTGTTCAAGATTCCCAAACCAGCATTGCATAATCGCGTCGCTGAACTTATTGATCATTTTGAAATAGGCAATTGGATAGATAAACGAACGGAAGATTATTCGCAGGGAATGAAACAACGAATAACAATTGCCGTTGCGCTTCTTCATCATCCGAAAACAATCATCATCGATGAACCGATGATAGGGTTGGATCCACGCAGCGCGAAAATAGTGCGGGATACGCTGCACATGCAATCACGGAACGGTGTCTCTATTCTTATGTCCACGCACAGTCTGCCTGTTGCTGAAGAACTCTGCGATCGGATTGGTATTATCAATAATGGAAAGTTGGTATTCTGCGATACGCGTGAGCAGTTACAATTAGACAAAGCGCGGTACGACGGGAAGTTCGAATCCGTTTTCCTGGAAGTGACAAAACAATAGCGCGTATGTTTCTTCACATCTTCCATTACAAACTTCTCTCGTTCTTTAAAACTGCATTTGATAAACGCGCTGTTTCCATGGTGCGTGGTGTCGCGTCCTCTCTTGTCTTTTGTGGATTTGCCTATGGTGCATACACATTCGCTTTTACAGCAACGCGCTTTATGCTGGAGCACACACGCATCGGTTTATATCTGTACCATACATTTATCTCGATGCTGTTGTTTGTGCTTTTTATTGCAGTCAATCTTGGCAATATCATCGTTTCGTACTCAACGCTCTATCGTTCTTCCGAAGTTAGTTTTCTTCTCACAAAACCGGTCTCGTTTACCACGATCTTCATTTTGAAATTTTTTGACAACTTCTTTTATAGCTCAACAACGCTCTTCGTCATAGCGTTTATGGCGCTGTTTGGGTACGGCAGTTATTTTGGATATCCATGGTATTCTTTACTCGGAGTTATGTTCTTCGTCTTGATTCCATTTATGTTTCTTTCTGCATGTCTTGCCGTCCTTATTCTGATGGGAATTATGAAGCTTGCTGGCAGAATTGGATTCCGAAAAGTTATGGCTGGACTTTTTGCACTCTACTTTTTTTTTATTTACTTGTTTTTCGATTCCTCCAATCCAATTACCTTGGTAGAACAGGTCAATCGGTATTATCCCCATGTTGATGCGTATTTATCGCATGCAGCACCAGGCTATCTTCAGTACCTGCCGAATCAATGGGTAGCACAATTTCTCTTTTATGTTGCCCGGGGCGAGGTGATGAACGCATTACCGTACGCCGGTATTCTTTGCTCTGTCACCCTTGCGGCATTTGGTGTCTGCCTCTTTGTTGCGCATCGATTCTATTATCGAAGCTGGTTAGTGTCGCTGGATGTACAATCTCTATCGCAAAAGGTTTATGATCCGGCTCATAGACACTTCATGGATTTTCGATCTCGCAGTTTCTTTCCTTCACAAATAGAAGTGTTGGTGAAGAAGGAATTCTTTGTATTTATCAGAGAAGCCAGTCAATGGATTCATTTTGTCGTGATGGTCATCTTGACCGGCTTGTTCGCAATGAGCGTCAGCCACATCGATCTTAATTTGCATATCATGGATGTGCAATTATTGACATATTTAGTGATGTTTACTTTCGGCGGATTTATGGTGAGTTCGCTCGCGCTTCGATTTGTATTCCCGATGATTGGATTGGAGGGGCAAACATTTTGGGCGCTCCGAAGTAGTCCGATGAAGGGGAGTAAAATATTTATGATTAAATTCATTTTAGGATTTGTGCTGGTAGTACCGATTGCAGAGTACATCGCCATTGCCAGCAATATTCCTTTTGTGAGCAAAACAGAATTGCGCTCGATGTTGCTGTGGTTCGGCATGTTCGATGCATTTTGGATTTCACTCACAATGGTTTCATTGAATCTTGGGTTTGGCGGCTTCTTTGCGAATTATCTTGAACGAAATCCAATTCGTGCAGCATCCACGCAAGGTGCCACATTGACCTTTCTCGCAACGCTTCTGTATCTTATTGTTGTTGTGGTTATTATTCTTGTTCCCGTGTCTGCGTATTTTGCAGCGTTATTTCAGTTTAAAATATTCCACGCGAAACTGCTTCTGATAGCGGGAATACTCCTCGCTGTTGTTTCGTCGCTTCTTTCTTTGCTCGGATATTTTATCGGACGACGGTCGATGGGTCGTGATTTTTAATTGCAACTTACGTTGTGATATGGTACTTTAACAAACCCTATGTGCAGCTCCTTATGAAAGTTTCAATGAAATCAATTATATTTACGGCAATTCTTTTTCTACTGTTTGTATTGCCAACCAGCGCACAGTCTCAAGCTCTGCAGGATAGTCTTGTGTTCAAGCCAGAAGCGGAGCGCGAGTTTGTCGATGCAATGAGATCATTCCAAGCCGGCCGTTTCGATACTGCATCTGTTTTATTCACTCGCGTGATTAAAAGTTATCCGCGAAGTCATCGGGCGACCGGTGCGCTTATTATGGGAGCGAAAGCGTTTTATGAATTGAAGGATTATCGAGAATCCATTCGCCTTCTGAAAAATATGCTTGACCTGTACCCTCAGTCAACCTATAGAGATGACGCGCATTACACGCTTGCACTTGATTACTGTCGCACGGGACGATACGAAGATGCCGCATCGGAATGTCTCATTACACTTCAGACATCGCACGAGAAACAATTGATAACACGTTCAGAGAAGTTAATAGAAATGCTAACATCATCGTACCTCACACTTCCGGAATTGCAACGGCTTCAATCGGATGCTAAAAGCGATGAGATGAAATCACTCATCACTATACGGATTGCTGAAAAACTTTTACATACCGGAGATATTGCAACAGCAGAAGAGATGCTGCACACAACAGCATTGCTGCCATCAAAAATAAAATATGTGAGTGAAGCTCTTGCGATGTTAGAACAATTGGAAAACCGTGGAATGAAGATCGGCGTAGTTCTGCCATTGATGCTGAAAGCGGAAAGTCCATCGACACGAGCGTTGGGCGTAGAATTTCTGGAAGGCATTCAGCTTGCCGTTGAAGAGTACAATCAAAAAGTTCCTTTAAAAATTATTCTTGACGTTCGCGACACTGAAAGAGATCCAAGTATAGCTGCGCGGGTGGTAGCCGATTTGTGCACTGGCGAAAAAGTCTCTGCCATCATCGGGCCGATTTCGAGTAATGAAGTTTTTGCGAGTGCTGGCATTGCAAATGAACGTGGTGTCCCGCTGATCTCACCGACTGCAACTGCGAGCGGAATTGCTGCCATCGGGTTGTACATTTTCCAAGCAAATCCAGATTATGACACTCGAGGGCGCGATGCTGCGCTCTATGCGTACAACACACTCGGTGCTCGTACGTTTGCTGTGCTTGCACCGACAGATGTTGTAGGGAAGCAACTCGCTGAATCGTTCATTGCAGAAGTTCATTCGCTAGGCGGCGAGATGATTGATGCGCAATGGTACGCTGCTGGCTCGATGGATTTACGAACCGAATTGACGAACATGAGGCGAATAGCGTTATCGAGACTGGAAGTGCCGACAATTGATTTTAGTGCGAAGATGCGACAGTCTGAGTTGAATAAATTTATAAAGTGGGGCGTTAATCAACGCGTCTTGGATTCGCTTATGGAACGTGAGTTGACCGCCCCTGTCACTTTGTTATTTGGAGACAGAGGAAAACTGATTGCAGACTCACTAAAAATCCCGACGCATCTTGAACACATAAAATATGATAGTCTCGGATTGCCGGTGAGGACAATCGATGCTCTCTTTGTGCCGATTGCGAGTTCGGAAGAAATTCCAGTTGTGAGTTCGCAAATACAATACTTCAATATTCAAACACAGATTCTTGGTACAGGAGATTGGAATGATCTATCGGCGCTTGATCAGAATCGCCAGTACACCGATGGAGTGATGTTCTTTGCAGATTCGTATCCTGATGTATCAAGCGAAATATACCGGACGTTTGAAGCAAAATACCGATTAGCAAACAACAATAAAACTCCAGGCACGAATTCAGTGTTCGGTTATGATGTAGCAAAGATGATCCTTCAGATTGTATCACAGGGGAAAACAAGACGGCAGGATATTGCCAGAGAACTTGCGAAGGTGGAAGGATTTGAAGGATTGCATTCTCACATATCACTTTCGAAGAACCGCGTGAATAGTTGCTTGAGCGTGCTGCAGTACAAAGGGCGCCAAATTTATCATATCGGAAAAATTGATCTTGCTACTGTAGGGAAGTAACTATTGAAACGACCTCATGACACAGTACAAGTATCTGAGCTGAGATTATACCATATTCCGATCACATCGTGGCCTGCTGATGAACGCCCAAGAGAAAAACTTCTGCATCGCGGAGTGGGCAATTTAAGCGATGCTGAACTGCTTGCCATTCTTATTAGAATGGGGAGTAAAGGTGTCACGGCTGTTGATCTCGCGCGGCGTCTTTTCGCTGACGAAAGAACGCTGCACGAAATATCTTTGTTGTCTGTTGAAGAAATTAAAAAATGTGGAATTGGTGAAAGCCGAGCTATCGCTCTAGTGGCAGCGTTTGAACTTGCGAAACGGCTGCCGGAAACGAAAAGAAAAGATCGGCTCACAATCCAATCACCTGAAGATATTGTTCAACGATTTGGGGCAAAGTTCAAAGATTTAGTACAAGAAGAATTTTGGGTATTTCCATTAAACTCCATTAACCGGCTCCTTGAACCAAAACAAATAACCAAAGGAATATTGAGTTCATCACTTGCTCATCCCCGGGAATGTTTTCGCGAGGCGATTACCCAATCGGCAGCGGCAGTTATTTTTGTTCACAACCATCCCAGTGGAAATCCGGAACCAAGCCAGGATGATATCGCCATTACTAAACAGCTTGTGGAAGCAGGGAAGATAATCGGTATTGCGGTGCATGACCATATTATCATTGCGGCAGACCGTTTCGTCAGTCTCGCAGATCGCAGACTGATGGTGTGAAATGTATAGAAAAATTGTAAAAGTCAAAAGACAGAAGGAGAAACGGATTATTGAATATTGATTACTGACCTCTGTTTCACATCCCTTCCTATATAGTGGCTTTTAAAGCAATATCTTTGCTTACCACTTCACCATCCATTATACCAGAAAATCCATAAAAGCGTTGGGAATTCTTAATTGCTCTCCAATGTTTTATTCTGTATATTATTAATCCAAAAGGTGCATAAGGACGAGTTGAAGAAGATAACCATAGCGATAGATGGGCCAGCCGCATCAGGTAAGAGCACGACAGCAAAGTTGGTGGCTCATAAATTGGGTTATCTTCATATTGATACAGGCGCAATGTATCGTGCTATTACTCTGAAAGCGCTTGACGAAAAAATAGATTTAAACGATAAAAAAGAAATTGTCCGTCTAGCGCAGACGAGTGCTATCCGTTTGGAAGTGAAGGATAGTACCACGAAGGTCTTCTTGGACGGCATAGAAGTAACGAAACGAATCAGAACACAATTGGTGAGTTGTTCTGTCAGTACTGTAAGCAGTTTTAAAGGCGTCCGCGAAGTGATGGTACATGCGCAGCAAAAGATGGCGTCAAGCGGTGGTGTTGTTTTGGAAGGACGCGATATCGGGACGGTTGTTCTTCCAAAAGCAGAGTTAAAAATATTTATGGTCGCAAGTGTTGAAGAACGAGCCCGGCGACGGAAAAAAGATCTTGCTCTGGTTGGAATTGAGGCAAATCAGGATGATTTGATACAAGAAATTGATGCACGTGATCAGAAAGATTCAACCCGTGAAGCTAGCCCGTTGCGAAAAGCTGCGGATGCAATTGAATTAGACACTTCCAATTTAACTATTGAGGAACAAGTCAATTTCATTTTGGAACGTGCAAATGAAATTATTAAGGAAAAAGAAACATCATGCGAGTGACAGTCGATAAATCTTCCGGATTCTGTTGGGGAGTTGTTCGGACTGTGGATATTGCAGAGAAGGAACTTGCCGCCGGTGAAAAACTATATTCCCTAGGCGATATCATTCACAATCCTGTGGAGATTGAACGGCTTAGATCTGAGGGGCTTGAAACAGTGACACATGATGATTTATCGAAGCTCCGGGGCGCAAAAATTCTGATTCGTGCGCATGGTGAGCCGCCGGAGACATATACACGCGCTCAAGAACTTGGCATTACATTGATCGATGCGACGTGTCCGGTGGTTGCCAAAGTGCAGGAGCGAATTCGCCGGTTCTATGATGATGGGTATCAAGTCGTTATTTTCGGCAAGATAGAACATGCAGAAGTTATCGGACTCGTAGGTCAAACAAACGGCGAAGCGATCGTTATAAAATCGCTGGATGAAATCGATAAAGTGAAGATGGATCGGAAAACTGTTCTATTCTCTCAAACAACGATGGACAAACCGACATACTATTCCATCAAAGAAGAATTATCTAAAAGAATAAAAGAGTTGGTCGTCGGTTCTATGGAAGAACTTGCGACTGAGTTTCTTGCAAAAGATACCATTTGCGGCCAGGTGTTTGGTCGTGAAAAGAAGATTCGAGAATTCGCGGCGGAGAACGACCTTATTGTTTTCGTCGCAGGCAGACATAGCTCGAATGGGAAAGTGTTATACGAAATTGTTAAATCAGTCAATTCCCGGATTCAATTCATAGAGGACGTTCAGGAGCTTCAACCGGAGTGGTTTGAAGGAATCGAAACCGTCGGCATCACCGGTGCAACATCCACTCCGCAATGGCTGATGGAGAAGGTGAAGGAAAAGATTGAAACGATGAAAAACATCATGAATTCAAAAATTAGTACACAGCCATCTATAGGTAACGAACTCATCACACACTAAATAAACGCCGAAGTGCGTTTTTCGACGATGTGACATGGCTGGCATCGAAGAAAGCGTGATTCGGTTATTCCCGCTAACACGGGAAGCAGTTTTTGGAGGTTGCATGTCAGATACAAAAAATTCCGCAGAAAAGTTCGAGGAAAGCGGGTATTCGGAAGAAGAATACAAACAACTTGAGCAGCTGTATTCCGGCACGATGGGCAAGATTAATGCCGGTGAAATCGTCAAAGGGCGCGTCGTTCATATCGGCGATTCCAACGTTGCAGTCGATATTGGATTCAAATCGGAAGGCAACGTGTCGGTAAGTGAGTTCCCGAAAATTAAGGAACTTAAAATTGGCGATGAAATTGAAGTTTTCCTCGAAAGCATTGAAGACAAAGATGGTCAGCTTGTCTTGTCGCGAAAGCGTGCTGATTTCATGCGTATCTGGGAACGTGTTGTAAAATCATTTGAAACAGGCGAAGTGCTGAAAGGCAGATGCGTCCGAAGAACAAAAGGCGGAATCGTTGTCGATCTTATGGGATTAGATGCCTTTTTACCAGGTTCGCAAATCGATGTTCGGCCTGTTCGTGATTTTGATGCTTTCATCGGACGCGAGATGGATTTCCGTGTCGTGAAAGTTAATCATCCGTCAGAAAATGTTGTTGTCAGTCATAAAATATTGGTTGAAGAAGAACTTGCCAGTCAGCGTAAGGTCATTCTTGATAGTCTTGAGAAGGGACAAATTCTCGAAGGTCATGTGAAGGCGATCACCGATTTTGGTGTATTCGTCGATCTTGGAGGTGTCGATGGGTTGGTTCATATTACGGATCTTTCGTGGGGAAGAGTCAGTCATCCATCGGAGATTGTCAAACTAGATGCAACTGTCAATATTGTCGTACTGGATTTCGACGCGGAGAAGAAGCGCATATCACTTGGTATGAAGCAGTTGCAGCCGCATCCATGGGATAATATTGATCAGAAATATCCAGTTGGCACAAAAATTAACGGTAAAATTGTTTCGCTCACAGATTACGGTGCATTTGTTGAAATTGAAAAAGGCATTGAAGGCCTTATTCACATTTCAGAAATGAGCTGGACACAGCATATCAAACATCCGTCGCAAGTAGTTTCCATGGGACAGATGGTAGATGCGATTATTCTTTCGTTAGATAAAGATGGTAAGAAAATATCGCTTGGTATGAAGCAGCTCGAACCAGATCCGTGGACAACGCTGATGCAAAAATATCCCATTGGATCCAAGCATATGGGCACAGTGCGTAACCTGACGAACTTCGGTGTGTTCGTTGAACTCGAAGAAGGTGTTGATGGACTTGTGCATATTTCTGATTTATCATGGACGAAGAAAATTCGTCACCCGGGTGAAGTAGTGAAAAAAGGTGATCAGCTCGAAGTGATCGTGCTGTCGGTGGATATCGAACAACGCCGCATCTCTCTAGGACATAAACAAGTGAACGATAATCCGTGGGAAGCGTTCGAGTCGCAGTACAAAGTTGGTACAGATGTAGATGGCAAGATTGTTCGCATCATAGAGAAAGGTGTTATTGTAGAAATGCCGCTCGGTGTTGACGGCTTCGTGCCGCTGTCACAACTTTCCCATACACCGGTGAAGAATATTGCTGAATCCTTCAAAGTGGGTGATGATATACCTTTAAAAGTGATAGAGTTCGATAAAGAAAGTAAAAAGATTGTTCTTTCCGCACTTGAGTATTTGCGCGGCAAGGAGCAGAAGCTTGTGGATGATTATGTTGCGAGCCATAAGCTCACACCGATGACGATGAAAGATGTCGTCTCGACTCCCGCTGAAGTAGAGAAAATGCCGGATGAACTGTCTTTTGACACGAAGGATGAATCTATTCCCGAAGGTTCAAACTAACGCTTAACGGAAACGAGAAAAGAGTTGCCTGCTCCGATATGTCGGGGCGGGTTGCTCTTTTTCTTTATGAAGCGCATTGCATTACATACTCTTGGCTGCAAACTCAACTACGCAGAAACCGCTGCCATCGGAAAACAATTCACCAGCAATGGATACACGGTAGTGGGTATTGATGACGGAGCGGATGTTGTCGTGATCAACTCCTGCAGTGTAACCGCTTCCGCAGATCGTGAATGCCGTCAATTAGTGCGGCGTGCATTACGCCATTCGCCATATGCGTTCGTTGCTGTCGTTGGATGTTATGCTCAACTTCAAGCAGAACAACTCGCCGCAATTCAAGGAGTGGATTTGGTCTTGGGAACACAAGAGAAATTCTCTCTCTTTGATTTTATACAAAATGGAAAAAAGAAAATCCACGCTGATATTCTCGTTTCTTGTATTGGTGAGACGAACAATTTTGGATTAGCCTCCTCAGCAGGATTTGAAGAACGGACGCGTGCATTTCTGAAAGTGCAAGATGGCTGCGATTATTCGTGTACGTATTGTACTATTCCTCTCGCACGAGGCAAAAGCAGGAGTGCTGCCATAGCAGAAATTGTTCGGCAAGCAAGAGAAGCGGTTGAGTTGGGCTACAAGGAAGTCGTATTGACAGGTGTGAATGTCGGAGATTACGGCAAGAACGATGGCATAGATCTTTTGACGCTTCTCAAACAACTTACCACTGTTGACGGATTGATGCGTATACGCATCAGTTCTATTGAACCGAACTTGTTGACAGATGAACTGCTTGATTTCTGGTTTGCCGAAGATAAACTTTGCAATCATTGGCATATTCCATTACAATCAGGATCAGATACAATTCTGCGGTTGATGCGAAGAAGATATCTGACTCATGTATACACGGATCGCATCGAACGGATTAAGTCTCATGTTCCGCATGCAGGCATGGGCGCCGACATCATTGTCGGTTTTCCCGGAGAGAGTAATGAATTGTTCGAGGATACGTACAACTATCTCGCCAATCTTCCTATTACATATTTCCATGTGTTTAGTTATTCAGAAAGACCAAATACTCCTGCATCAGAGTATATTCAGAAGGTCGATCCCTCGATCAAAGCAGAGAGGAGCAAGAGACTGCATATACTGAGCGATCAAAAACGGAGTGATTTTTATCATAGGTTTATTGGAAAAACAGTCCCCGTCCTTTTTGAATCGATTCATTCACATGGATCAGTCTCGGGTTTGACAGAAGAATACATGAGAGTCGATGTGAAAGCAGATTCGCATATAACAAATGAAATCCTTAACGTTTCC
This sequence comes from Ignavibacteriales bacterium, assembly GCA_026390575.1. Classification (NCBI taxonomy): domain Bacteria; kingdom Pseudomonadati; phylum Ignavibacteriota; class Ignavibacteria; order Ignavibacteriales; species Ignavibacteriales bacterium. The sequence continues at coordinate 368,298 of JAPLFR010000008.1, read as the reverse complement.
ATTCAAGAAGCTTCATCTGAAAAATGTATTGGTATCATCGCAGAGCCGAATATCACTTCGGCGATTCGCATTGCAATCTAATTGGAGATTTTGCTATGAAACGCTTACTTGTCGCAACTGCAATTTTTCTTTGCCTCATAGAGCAACTCGTTGCGCAAACACGGCCAATGTCAGCATTGGTAATCAAAGAAGTGCAGAGTAAAACAACAACACCCATTGATTTAGATTATTCCGGTGCGTCCGAATCTAAGAAATCGGTAGTGTTGGCGGTTGTTGCCTCACTCATTCTTCCTGGAATGGGCGAGTTATATGCAGGATCATTTGAATCGGGAAAGTACAATCTCATCGCAGAAGGTGGTCTGTGGCTTACCTACAGCGGATTCCGCATGCACGCTGATTGGCTGCAACAAGATGCTCGAACATTTGCAAATCAACATGCAGGTGCTAACTTCGATAATAAAGACGATCAATATTCTGTGGACATCGGCAATTTCAATACAACCGATGAATATAATCAAACGAAGTTGAGAAACCGCGAGAATGATCTTGTTCATACGGCAGAGCAGTACAAATGGCAATGGGATTCGGAAGCAAATCGTGCACAATTTAAAGATTTACGGATCCGCAGCGGGGAAGTTAAAAATAATGCAAAGTTTATCATTGCTGCAGTCGTGGTTAATCATCTCTTCTCAGCATTTTCTGCCGGCAGAAAAGCCGCCGCGTACAACAAGTCTCTATCCATGTTGGATAAGATAGAAATTCAAACATTTACGCTGAACAACGGTCCGCATATCGATGGTATTGGCCTCAGTATTTCGACAAAATTTTAGCGTCGTGCATGCCAACTATCCGGTTAATAATTGAATATGATGGCACAGACTATGTAGGCTGGCAATTCCAAACGAATGGACGATCTATCCAGGAAGAAATTGAAAAAGCGATAAAACAAATTCTGCAAGTGGATCTAAGAATTACGGGAGCTGGCAGAACAGATGCTGGCGTTCATGCGCGAGGTCAGGTTGCAAGTTTCTTTGTAGAAAAAGAAGTTGAAATACAAACGTTAGCAAAAAGTTTGAGTTCTGTGCTGCCGCATAGTATTATTGTCCGAGAAGCAACGGAAGCTCAGGTGGATTTTAATGCGCGATTTGACGCAAAAAAAAGGCGGTATTCCTATACCATTAGTCAAGAACCGACAGCAATTCAAAGAAATTACTGCTGGCAGGTTTTTCAGAAGCTTGATGTCAATTTGATGCAACAATGTGCACAGCAAATTGTGGGGGAGCATGGATTTCGAGCGTTTTGTAAAGTTGAAGACGATCTGCACCAGCATCGCTGTACGATTTCATCGGCTGAATGGTCCGAAAACAATAAGTTGTTAATTTTTGAGATCACTGCAAATCGTTTTTTGCATGGCATGGTTCGTTCCTTAGTCGGCACGATGGTGAATATTGGACGAAGGCATACAAAAATAGAAAATTTTAGTACTATCCTTGAGGCAAAAGATCGATCGGTTGCAGGAATGTCTGCTCCGGCAAAAGGATTAGTGTTGGAAGAAATACTTTACTAATTGATTCAATCATGAAATCGATAAAGAAAATATTTCGCGATGCACTTATCAAAGGCGGTATACTTCAAACGAGGCTTTCGGAAGACGAGTTGAAGCAAGTCATCGAAGCGAGTTCCTTAAGCGGCACTATCGATAAGACAGAACATGAACTCATTAAAAGTGTTCTGCAATTCTCAGACATCACAGCAAAGGAAATTATGGTGCCGCGTCCGGATATTGTCGCACTCGATATTTCCATGTCGCGCGATGTGCTTGTACGCAAAGTTATTGAAGAAGGGTATTCGCGGTTGCCAGTCTATAAAGGAACAATTGACCACATCATCGGCGTCATCTATAGCAAGGATTTATTAAGTCTTCTTGAACACCGATCGCTTATCATATTGCAAGATATTGTTCGTCCTGCGTACTTTATACCTGAAACGAAAAAAATCAGTCTACTTCTGCGGGAATTTCAACTGAACAAAGTACACATCGGCATCGTTATCGATGAATATGGCGGAACCGAAGGCATTGTGACAATGGAAGATATTGTTGAAGAAATTGTTGGAGATATACTTGATGAATACGATGAAATGCGAAAGTCAGTAGAACAGGCGAGCGATGGTTCAGTCATCGTGGATGCGGCTCTTTCGATTGCGGATTTCAATGTCCAATTTCGAGCGAAACTGCCTGAAGCTCCTGATTATGAAACATTAGCAGGTTATTTGCAAAAAATTACAGGCAAACTACCGGAATCCAATGAAGAAATCAAAACAGAGAACTTTGTCTTTACCATTCTCACAAAGAGTGCGCGTCGTATTCGGCAGGTCAAGGTGAGTCCTTCCCTTAAAATCAATGTGAACGAAGAGTGATGATGTTTCCATTACAAGAACTGTTTATTAAAATATGCGGAATTACTAATCTTCTAGATGCAGAATCGGCCTGTTCGTTTGGTGCAAATGCAGTCGGCTTCATCTTCAATCGATCGAACGAACGATACGTTCGTCCAGAACAGGCAGCTTCCATCATTGCAAATCTGCCGGAACACATTTCGAAAATCGGAGTTTTTGAAAACGCAAGTCATCAATATATTCAGAGCGTCTTAAAACAAGTACCGCTCAGCGCCGTGCAACTCCTTGGAAATAATGGGCCCGACGACCTCGTAGACTTTGAAGTAAGCGTGATTAAACAGTTCCAGATGAATCAATCATTCGACATAGAGGTCATGCGAAATTATTTGGTAGACGCCTTTCTCTTGAAAGATCAGAACGAAGAAGTTGGGAATCAACTGCCTAAAAAATATCATTGGGATATTGCAATCAAGGCAAAAGAGTATGGACGTATTATTCTTTCAGGGGATCTGAACCCAGGCAACATTGAGGATGCGGTTCGTTTTGTGCAGCCCTATGGTGTTGATGTACAGGCTGGTATTGAAATTCAACCCGGCAAAAAGGATCTATATAAGATGAGAGACTTCATCGCTTGTGCGCGCAGTGTGAATCTCGCGTACGGAATTAACGATGAAGAGTACTGAAGCAACTGCAATGGAACATAACGTAGCGAGACTCTTGAACTTGTAGCCCATGAAGAAAGTTGTCATAAGGGATCATGCATAATGGAGGAACAGATAGAACATACCGTAGTCACATCCTCCATTCATAGTAAAATTATTAGAAATACACTTTTTAGCGTTGCGGGCAATTGGTTTCTCTTGCTGCTGAACTTCATTCTCATCCCCTTTATTATCCGGAAATTGGGTGTTGAACTCTATGGCGGGGCATGGATTATAGGGGCTATTGTATTGTCGTTCATCGGTTTGATTGATTTTGGTATTGGGAGTGCATGCACGAAGTACATTGCAGAATATTATTCAAAACAGGATTATCGCGCGATTAATATTGTTGTCAGCACCGGCATTGCTTTTTCTTTTATCCTCAGCGGAACGTTGGCTGGTCTTTCCTTTTTTCTGGGGAAAGAAGTTGTTTCCCTCTTAAGCATTCCGCAAAATATACAGTCGGAAGCTTATTTTGTTTTTACAACGGCAATGTTTATTCTTGTTCTAGTGAATACGGCTACTCCCATTTCAGTTATTATGATTGCACTTCAGCGAATGGATATTTCAAATAGTGTCATTGTGGTGACAAGTATTTTAAATTTCTGTATGTCTCTCTTGGTTTTGCATCTGGGGTGGGGAGCCAAAGGATTAATATTAGGAACCTTGGCAGTACAACTATTCTCAGTCTCTTGGATGATCTGGTGGGCAAAGAACCTTTTTCCACAGCTTCATCCTCGTCTTGCCAATGTAGACCGGCATGTGATGGCACGATTATTTCATTTTGGAGGAAATCTCCAATTAAGCCGTTTGGCGCAGCTTCTTGTTTTCCAGTTTGATAAAATCGTCGCATTGCGATTTTTTGGTCCCGCTGCATCTGCATTTTATGAAATTTCTGTAAAATTGTCGTCACTGACGCGTTCGATTCCTTTGGTTCTGGCATCAGCTTTATTACCAGCGGCATCGGAATTAGAAACCAATAAGGAAACAACGAAAGTCACACTGCTCTTTGAACGAGCTTCAAAATATATGATTATTCTTGGCCTCCTGGTTACAGGATTTATTTTCACTGAGACTCGATTGATTCTTACTACGTGGCTGGGTAGTACAATAGATACACACGGAATCGAAACCATTACATTCATAGTGAGAATAGTGCTTGTTGGATATTTTATTAATACATCCACCGGTGCTGCAAGTTCTATTGCCGCCGGAATTGGGAAAACTCATTTGGAAAGGAAAATGGGAATTGTCCTTTTTATTCTCAGTCCACTATTCCTCTTCACCTTTCCTCTGATCGCAGGTTTCTATGGCATCCCTGCTGCCACCGCACTTTCACTTGGTATTGCTTCAGGCTATTATATTTATTTATTTTGTTCCTCAATAAACTTACAGGTATATCATTTTTGGCTTTTATTAGTGAAACCGCTCTCAAGTCTCCTGATCGCAATTATCCTTGAGCAGATATTTCATAAAACTTGCTTTCCAGTGAACGTTACATCAAGGATCGATGGCGGAGCTGTCCTTGGTGCTCTCTTTTTTGCTTATGCGATCAGTTATTCCGTCTGTCTAAAATATTTAGGCGCCCTTGATGAATATGACATGAACCTTGTAAAAGCTTTGATACATAAACATTCCAAGAAGGATGTAATCCTATGACCATAGGAGAAGAGATAAAACGTAACACTTTCAGAGATACTCAGAATTATTATCTTGATGCTCCCAATGACCTGTTTTATCCTCGGCTTATCGATTTTGCTGTACATCATTGTGGGAAGTGTATACTCGACCTTGGTTGTGCAACAGGGAACTATACCTTAGAATTATTGAAAAGAGGTTATACCTGTATTGGTGCAGATGTTAATTCAGCGTACATTGCGATCGCCCAAAAACGTGGAATCAAAGCATATGTGGTGAGTGATACATTGCCATTTCCCGACAAATCTTTTGACAGTGTTATTATGTTTGAAGTAGCAGAGCACCTCTCCAATCCGGAGGCAGTTCTCTTAGAAGCCTCCAGAGTGGCACGTAAAAATGTTATTATTTCTGTTCCGAACTGCGAAGGATATGAAGGCCTCATAAAACAAGGATTGATCTTTGAACATTTTCTCGACAGCGATCATAAAAATATGTTTACGGAAACTACTCTGCGGAAATTGCTTTCCGGAATATTCCCTGTCGTCGATATTCAGAAAGGAGATCCAATATATCCTTTGTCTCTTGCGGATGTATCGCAAAATATAATTCTGAAGGTATTAAACAAAATCCATTTGATACGGCCTAAATATTATTTTCGTCTTTATGCTGTAGCGCATATTCAAGATGTAAATACATAATCCTCAAGTCATGAAAACGCCTCTATGTGCTGCAGTAGTAATTCTTTTTCACCCTAAGTGCTCCTTGACACAGAATATCAATTCATTTTTGCCGGACGTTGGAATAATGTACGCCTTTGATAATTCACCGAAGAGCAAAAATGAGTATGTCGAAGAACTTAGAAGAGTGAAAAAGATAGAATACGTCACCTTAGGTCGCAATGTCGGGATTGCAAAGGCACTGAATGACATTGCAAGGATGGCTCTTTTAAAAGGTTATCAATATCTTCTTACCATGGATCAGGATAGTTACTTTACAAGTCCAAATCTCGATTCTATGATCTCTCTCTCGATGAACGATGCACGAATTGGCATTGTGTCACCAGTACATCGTGTCAAAAATGATCTGCCGGAGAAAGTTCAAGGGGAGAGTGAGGAAATCCTCACAACAATGACTTCCGGGAATCTTGTAAATCTGAAAATCTGGAACAACCTTGGTGGGTTCGACGAAAAATTGTTTATTGATTATGTGGATCATGAATATTGCTTAAGAATGAACAAGAACGGATATAAGGTTGTGAGAGCCAATCATATTACATTGGAGCATACCGTAGGCGACTTGAAGCCGCGAAAATTTCTTTTCTGGACTGTGCGCCCCTTAAATCATCCTCCATTTCGTTTATTTTATCAAACACGTAATCGGTTCTATTTAAAAAAAATTTATGGAAAAGATTTCCCTGAATATTTTAGAAGAGATACCAAGTTATATTGGCGAGGGATTGTAAAAGTATTGCTCTATGAAAATCAAAAAATAATGAAAATTCGAATGGTTCTTAAAGGATTTCTGGCTTTATGGCGAAATGATTTTGATGAGCTTTATCCGAACAATGGTACGTATGAAGAATAAAACCGAAAATACTTATAGTGTTTCAATTATTATTGTAAACCATAATGGTAAAGAGCAGGCAGATGAGTGCCTACGATCATTCTTCGCACATGCTCCAGACGCCCCTTTTGAAGTTATTGTTGTGGATAATGATTCCAAGGACGGCAGCGTTGAATTGCTCAAAACAAAATTTCCTCAGATACGAGTATTAGCTCAAAAGGAGAACTTCGGATTTGGCAAGGCAAACAATATTGGCGTGGGTGAATCATCTGGGGAATTCATTTTTTTTGTTAATAATGACACCGTTTTCAAAGAAGATATTGTCACGCCTCTTTGTCAATTCTTGAAAGAAAATCTCTCCTGCGGTGTGGTCGGCCCGTTGCTCCTGAACTCCGATGGCACCTACCAGCATTCATACGGAAAATTTCCATCTCTCTTGAATGAACTTCGTACGAAAAGAGATACGGCTTGGATCAAGAATATCCCGAAAGACCGGTCTCCAAAACAAGTTGATTGGATTTCGTTTGCAGCTGTGATGATGCGAAGGTCGACGTTCGAAGAAGTGAACAGTTTTGATGAGCGTTACTTCATGTATTTAGAGGATGTCGATTTATGTTTCCGATTGCAGAATGCAGGTTATCAATCGTTCTATTGTTCTCAGTACTCTATTATTCATGTCGGAAGAGGTAGCAGGACTGCTGAAAACACCGGTAATGTCAAAATAGAATATCGTCGTTCTCAACTTATTTTTTATCAATTACATAGATCGAGGTACGAGACATTCGCGTTGCGGATGTATCTGGTATTACGGTTTCTGTTTCTCACAATTTCTCGTCGGTTTGACGATCGCCGCCAAGCATACTCTGTCATAAAAATGGCATTATCGTTCAATATACATCGTTCCTAACGCCCGATACGATCTTGATGATGGAATCGAAACATATATTCAAAAGCAGAAAATACCGTTGAAGTCTATTACAATGAGTTGACCATAAAATGAGAATAGGACTTAATGCACAAATATTGACAGATGGACGTACTGGTGTTACACGATTTGCCAAAAATGTTATTCAATTACTTCCGAAGATTGGAGCGAACCACGAATTTGTCGTTTTTGGCAATTCGCCGAGTTTGAAATATGAAGAAAAGAATGTTGAACTTGTCCCGACACATGTGTTAGTGAACTCGTCAACAAAACGCATCGTTTGGGAACAGACAATGCTTCCACGATTATCCAAACAATATAATCTTGACATTATGTTCACTCCTGATCATACTGCTTCATTGTTGTTGCAGAATGTGAAGCAGGCGATTGTTCTTCATGATCTTGCACCATTTGCTATGCCGCAAACATTCAGCACAGTACGCCGATTGTATAAACAAAAGGTTATCTCGCGCTCTGTTCAGAAAGCTGACATTATTCTAACAGATTCGTATGCGACAAAAGCTGAGGCACTATGTTACTTTCCAGATATAGGGAATAAAATCAATGTTGTTCATGCTGGCTTGGAACATTCGATCGAACGAGTAACAGATCAAGAATTATTGTCGGATATTAGAAAGCGTTATGTACTTCGTGATCCATTTCTTCTGTTTATTGGAACACTTGAATCGCGGAAAAATGTTTTACGATTGATAAAAGCATTTGCACAAGGCCGCAGAACATATGGATGGATCCACACTCTTGTGTTGGCAGGTGCTCCTGGATATGGATATCATGAAATAGAACAACTGATTATGAAAGAGGGCGTACAAGATTTTGTAACACTAACGGGTTACATCAACGATAACGAGTTATCAAGTTTTTATACTCTTGCAGATATTTTTATTTACCCATCCTTGTATGAAGGCTTTGGTTTTCCTCCATTAGAAGCTATGAAATGCGGATGTCCGGTTATAGTATCAAATTCAACATCATTGCCCGAAGTCGTCGGTGATGCAGGCCTCTATATCGATCCGTATGATGAGAATACAATATCAGAGAAGATAAACTGTCTGATGAAGGACACCCTTTTACGAAAGAATCTCGTCCAAAAGGGGAGGGAACGATGTCTTCAATTTACATGGGAAAAAACAGTCAGAGGCATTCTCGATGTATTTGTCCAAACATAGTATTTGAGATATTCTGTGAATCGCATCGGTATATTCGGCGGAACGTTCGATCCGCCTCATAAGGGGCATCTTGCCATTGCAAAACAGGCCAAGAAACAACTTGGATTGCACTGTGTCTATTTTGTGCCGGCGTACATTCCGCCACACAAACAACAGCATTCATCGACCATGGCACAGCATCGATTGAAAATGTTGAAGTTGGCCGTGAGTGGAAAAAAAGAATTTAAGGTTTCTACAATCGAGTTAAGGCGCCGGGGAATATCCTACACAGTCGACACACTGAAAACGTTCAAGCGACGATTCCCAAACGCTGAATTAATACTCATTATCGGAGCAGATAATCTGGCACAATTTAATTCATGGAAATCACCGAAAAGAATTCTTAAACTTGCATCACTGGCGGTTTATAAGCGAAAAGGATTCAGGCTCTTATTGAAAGATAGCTCCATTGATTATTTCCTCTTGAAAGGTCGTATGCTGTGCATATCTTCAACCGAGATTAGAAATAGAATTAAAATGGGATTTCCTATTCGAGGTCTGGTACCAAACGCTCTCATTCGCTACATCAACCAGTATTCCCTATACTCCGTTCTGACACATGTGTCCACAAAAAGGCCCAGCCATGAAAACCACCGCATCTACTGATTCTGTAAGGCGCATCATCCAGGCAGAACATCACGATCCATTTTCCGTGCTGGGCGCTCACATTATAGATGTAAAAGGAAAGCATGCTGTCGTCATACGAGCATTTCTACCGGAAGCGAAGGAAGTCAGTGTCATAGATGCAGCGACGTCCACCGAATATGCGATGATAAAAATTAAGGAAGAGGGTTTCTATGAAGTTTTACTTCCAAATTATTCTGAAGTATTCCCATATAAATTGAAAAAAGAGACGCAGGATAATGCAGTAGAAATATTCAGCGATCCGTATTCATTCCTTCCAACACTGACGGAATTTGATTTGTACTTATTTAACAGCGGCGATCACCATCTCATTTATGATAAGTTAGGTGCCCATGCCTATGAAGTACATGGTATGTGCGGTGTACGGTTTGCCGTGTGGGCTCCGAATGCAAAAAACGTCAGCGTCGTCGGAAACTTTAACAACTGGGATCGGCGGCGGCATGCAATGCGCGTACTCGGTGCATCAGGTGTTTGGGAAATATTTATTCCGGGATTACAAGAAGGTGAACTTTATAAATATCAGATAAAAACAAAATCCGGAAACGTTGTCGACAAAGCCGATCCGTACGGAACTGAAATGGAGCTGCGTCCAAAGACTGCATCGAAAATAAACTTTCTTCTCAATCATACGTGGAAGGATGAAGGATGGATAAAACGCCGTGCAGAATCAGACCATCTTGGAGAACCAATATCTATTTACGAAGTACATCTTGGTTCTTGGGCTCGCATTCCAGAAGAGAACAATCGATGGCTGACGTACCATGAATTGGCAGAGAGATTGGTTGCGCATGTTCAAGAGCGAGGGTACACGCACATTGAACTGCTTCCTGTTATGGAGCATCCTTTCGATGCGTCTTGGGGATACCAAGTAACGGGATATTTTGCACCGACGAGTCGATTCGGTACACCGCAAGATTTTATGTTCTTTGTTGATTACTGTCATCAAAATAATATTGGCGTGATTCTTGATTGGGTTCCGGCACATTTTCCCAAAGATCAATTTGCACTTGCTCAGTTTGACGGAACTCATCTCTATGAACACGCCGATCCACGCAAAGGGGAACATCAGGATTGGGGGACCTATATTTTTAATTATGGAAGGAAAGAGGTTCGTAATTTTCTTATCAGTAACGCACTCTTCTGGATAGAAAAATATCACATTGATGGATTACGGATTGATGCAGTTGCATCGATGCTGTACCTCGATTATTCGCGCAAGAAAGGCGAATGGATACCGAATGAATATGGCGGCCGGGAAAATTTAGACGCGATTACATTTCTGAAAGACACAAACAAACTCGTTCATCAATACTACACAGGGATGTTGACTATCGCGGAAGAATCGACAGCCTATCCAGGAGTGACGACAGATCTTCAATATGGCGGACTTGGTTTTAGCCTGAAATGGAATATGGGCTGGATGCACGATATGTTGAAATATTTTTCTCATGACCCGCTCTTTCGCACATATCACCATAACAATCTTACATTCGCACTTCTCTATGCTTTCTCTGAGCGCTTCTTACTTCCACTATCTCACGATGAAGTTGTGCATGGAAAATCCTCGCTGCTTCATAAAATGCCGGGTGATGATTGGCAGAAATTTGCAAATCTACGTTTGCTGTACGGACTCATGTATGGATTTCCCGGAAAGAAATTGCTTTTCATGGGCTGCGAGTTTGCACAGCGTAATGAATGGAATCACGAGCAATCTCTTGACTGGCACCTGACTCAATTCCCACCGCATGCAGGGATGCAGAAATGGATCTCGGATTTAAATCGTGTCTATCGGAAGGAAAGTGCATTGCATCAAGTTGATTTCCATTATTCCGGTTTTGAATGGATTGATTTTCATGACAAAGCAAGCAGTGTTATCACGTTTATGAGGAAATCGTATGACGGAAAAGAGAAGATTGTGGCCGTCTGCAATTTTACACCTGTACCGCGTTATAATTATCGTATTGGAGTTCCAGATGAAGGATCATACAGAGAGATATTAAATAGTGATTCAGCTTATTATGAAGGGAGCAATGTTGGAAATGCTGGAGAGATTCAAGCAGAATCCATCTCTTGTCATAACCGAAAGTTTTCATTGAATCTTACGTTGCCTCCGCTTGCTGCTGTGTTCTTAAAACATGTTTGAATGAATACTCATAATTATTATAGAAGAGGATACTATGTCAGAAATAAAACCAGCCGCTGAACAGCAAGAGAATAGTGTTCTGCGGAGTACACTTCATGAAATAACTCAGCCATTCATCGATTTGTTTCATGTCTCGCGGGCACTTTGGGGAATCAATGTTTCCTTTTTTCTGGAAGGATTGACCTATTTCGGTGTTGTTGGGTTACTCGCTATTTACTTTAATGATTTTATCGGGCTCAATGATATCAATGCAGGGCAAATGGTAGGAGTGCTCACGGCAGGCATTACTCTCAGCATGCTTTTTCTTGGTGCGACAGTTGACATCATTGGATCGAGACGAGCATTGATTCTCTCTCTCATATTTATGCTCGCCGGAAGAATTTTGCTGAGCATCGCACCGCCGCTATTTAGAACGACTGGAATGTGGTCCTCGTCGCACATAGTCGCGATGCTTGGTATTCTTGGAGTTGTGATCGGCTATGGTATTTATATGCCGGGCTGTTACGCAGCTGTGAAATATTTTACAACAGAGAAGACGGCAGCAATGGGATATGCAATGTTGTATGCCTTGATGAACTTGGGCGGATTTCTTCCGGGTTTTATCTCGCCGCCGGTACGGCATGCATACGGTATCCTAGGAGTGTTTTGGGTGTATGTCGTATTAACTGTCTTTGGTATTGCCGTCATTATGATTCTTCTGACGAAGAAAGCGATCAAAGAAGCGCAGGAAGATTCCGGCTGGACTAAGAAAGAAACAAAAACAGAAGAGAAAAAATCGGCTCTGGAACAAATCAAATACTATTTGAAAAATTTTCCAATCAGAGATAAACGATTCATGTTTTTTATTTTCATTCTAATTCCAGTTCAAACATTGTTTGCACATAATTGGCTTACGCTGCCTCAGTATTTCAGCCGGGCGTTTACCGGTGTTGTCAGCAATGATTTTGAATTCTTTGTGAACTTCAATCCTATTCTTATTTTTGTACTCACGCCAATGGTTGCTGCCTTAACCGTAAAAAGTGATACATATAAAATGATGATCATCGGCACATTCGTTATGGCATCACCGACATTTATTCTGGCAATAGGACCGAGTATCTATACTGTCTTTTCATATTTAATTATTATGTCCATCGGTGAAGCGATGTGGCAGCCGCGATTTCTGCAGTGGGTTGCAGAAATTGCACCAAAAGATATGACAGGGATTTATATGGGAATCGGTCAATTTCCATGGTTCTTAACAAAAGTTATCACAAGTCTCTATTCAGGGTGGTTTTTGATGCATTATTGCCCATCCGGAGTTCCTCCATCGCAGATGAATACGGAAGCGATGTGGCTCCTCTATGGTTTCATTGCAATCATCAGTCCAATAGGATTAGTCATTGCTCGTCCTTGGATGATTAAAGGCTTTAAGACAAAGCATGAAGGTTAACCATGCGCCTTGCTATTGTTCAAACGTATCCGGTATTTGGTGAAACTAAAAAGAATATTGATAAAGCGTTGTCGCTGATGGAAACAGCTGCAGCCGATCTCTACGTTCTACCGGAGTTGTTTAACACGGGCTACAATTTTGTTGATGAGACCGAACTGAGAAAGCTGGCAGAGCTAGCAGATGGCGCGACCTTTCGCACGATGAGCGAATGGACAACGAAGCATTCCTGTTATGTTGTTTATGGATTTGCAGAACAAGCAGATAAGATATATAACTCAGCCGCACTTGTTGGTCCTGATGGAATAATTGGAATTTATCGAAAGGTGCATCTGTTCTATAGGGAGAATGTATTCTTCACTCCTGGTAATCTTGGCTTTCCTGTTTTCGATCTGCCCTTTGGTAAAGTTGGAATCATGATTTGCTTTGACTGGATGTATCCTGAAAGTGCCCGTTCGCTCGCGCTCAAAGGCGCACAGCTTATCGTTCATCCGGCAAATCTCGTCTTGCCGAATTGTCCCGATGCGATGGTCACGCGTTGTTTGGAAAATAAAGTATTCACTGCAACAGCAGATCGCGTGGGAGAAGAAAATAGGGGAGGCGTTGAACTGAAGTTCATTGGAACAAGCGAGATCGTTGCACCTAACGGTAAAATTCTTTGCAGGCTTGGAGTTCAAGATCCGGCAATTTCTGTAACCGAAGTTGATCTAGCTCTTGCCTGTAAAAAGCAAATAAATGAATATAATCATTTGTTCAAGGGGCGAAAACCGGATCAATATAACCTGTAACTCTTGCAGCGATAAGAAATTCTCATTTCAATATACAGGGACAACTATGAGTACGGCATTTGTTATCTTCGGAGCATCAGGCGACCTAACAGCAAGAAAACTCATCCCCGCATTGTATAACAACTATCTCAAGAAACGCCTCCCTGAAATAGTTCACATTATAGGATTCTCCCGATCGAAATTTTCCGATGATACATTTCGTGATAAAATGAAGGAAGCAGTTGCTGCATTTGCTCCCGGTGAGTATGATAAAGATGTATGGAAAGAATTTGCTCAAAGTCTTCATTATCAATCGGGAGATATTGAGAATGTTGATTCTTATCATGCCCTCGCACAACGAATCAGCAGGTTCGAGAACCGGCCTGATAATATGTTGTTCTATCTTGCCACAGCCCCTGGGTTGTATTCCAAAATCATAGCAAAATTGCATGAAACATCGTTGACAGTGGAATCCGGTCAAAGCGGTTTCCGGCGAATTGTGATTGAAAAGCCGTTCGGCAAAGACCTTGCGTCTGCGATTGCTCTCAACAGCGAACTTCATTCTGTGGTGCGCGAGCGACAGATTTATCGCATAGACCATTACCTTGGAAAAGAAACTGTACAAAATGTGCTCGTGCTTCGATTCGGCAATGCCATCTTCGAACCGCTCTGGAATAGAAATTATATCGATCATGTTCAAATTACCGTTGCGGAGTCCGTCGGAATCGAGCACCGCACCGGATATTTTGATCAAACAGGAACATTGCGCGATATGTTTCAAAATCATCTCTTAAATCTGTTAATGCTCGTGGCGAAGGAGACACCAGTTGTTTTTGAAGCGGAAGCACTGCATAATGAGAAAGTAAAAGTATTAAAAGCGATAAGAGAAATTCCGCCGGAATATTCATCGCGGTATACGGTTCGCGGCCAATATGATGGATATCTTTCCGAGGAAGGAATACTCACGAACTCCCAGACGGAAACCTATGCTGCAATCCAGATCTATATAGATAACTGGCGTTGGCAGGGCGTTCCGTTTTATCTCCGGTCGGGAAAAAACATGAAACAAAAATCTTCAGAAATAACTATTCAGTTTCGCCGCCCTCCGACGCAAATACTTGATGTAGCAGCAGGGAAGACGGAATTATTCACCAACCGGCTGAGTCTGTGCATTCAACCGGACGAAGGAATCCATCTGTGTTTCCTTGCAAAAGTTCCTGATCAAGGGCTGCAGACCCGTCCTGTTGATATGGATTTCCATTACAGTGATTCCTTCAGCGGGAGCGCTATTCCAGAAGCGTATGAACGGCTCCTACTGGATGCTTTGCATGGTGATGCATCGTTATTTGCCCGAAGTGATGTCATTGAACTTTCTTGGAAATTTATAGATTCCATTAGGTCTGGCTGGGAGAGTGAGTTGGCCCCGCCGTTGCTCCGGTATCAGCCCGGCAGCTGGGGACCGGATGCAGCAAACACCCTCATTGGACGTGAAGGGAGATGGTGGATACAAGATTGTAAGGGACATCAAAAATCTGATCGTGCATGACACAATCTGTGATGATAAAACCAACTCTTGTCCAAATCTGGAAAACCAGAAACGATTTGGAAACATCTGTCGCGAGTAAAATTATTGATGTGATGCACAGATCACTAAAAAAAAATACCAGATGTTGCATTGTTCTCTCTGGTGGTGAAACTCCAAAGATCGTGTATCGTCACATGGGTCAGAATAAACCAAATGGATCAGTTGATTGGAGTCGGGTTCATGTATTCTTCTGTGACGAGCGTGCCGTCCCGCCCGATCATCCGAACAGTAATTATGGTATGATAGAGCGTGAATGGATATCGCACATATCTATCCCTCCGGAAAATGTGCACAGGATAAAAGGGGAAATCGATCCAACCATCGCATCAGAAAAATATGAGCAGGAAATTAGAAATGTTTTCGGTTCTGCTCCTGTAGTATTTGACTTTGTTCTCTTAGGTGTCGGAGAGGATGGTCATACTGCATCATTATTTCCTGGGTCGGATGCCGTACTTGAAAAGAAGGCACTTGTGAGGTCTGCTTTTACGCAACGATTCAATAATTGGCGTGTGACACTGACTGTTCCGGCTCTCAATGCATCCCATGAGATTGTCTTCCTTGCCGCGGGCAAGAAGAAAGCTTCTATTGTTCGGCGTATTCTTGACGCAAAAGTCCCGGATACGAAATTACCTGCGTCATTGATTCGACCAATCGAAGGGAGTTTCTGTTGGATGATCGATGAGGAAGCGGCATTGCAGTTGAAAGAAGACTCTTCAATAATAATTGAAAGAGTTGCGACTTCGGTTAATAAATAAGATCAGTGCCGGCGTGAGAGGGCTATTAAAAGTAAATATTTATCTCATCTTAATGTAACATGAGGCATTTCCTTCCGTATCTCATAATAGTTTCAAGCTAAAATTCTTTTTATCATACATCAGACACTTTAAATGGGACGTAATCCGTCTATGACTATGAAAAAGAAAATCATACTTTCTTCTGTAGCCGTCATTGTATTAGGCGGTGCTTCGTTTCTATTCTTCGGCAGTAATAAATCCTCCGACATAAGCGATCTTCCGAAGATCAAGGTTGTGAGAGGGACGGTGGTAGATAAAGCACTCGCCGTAGGAACTATCGAACCCGAAAATGAGATTTCAGTGAAATCGAAAGTATCGGGAGTGGTCAGCCGCATCTTTGTCGATGTTGGTGTATACGTCAGAGTCGGCGAACCACTCCTTGAAGTGCGACCTGATCCTACACCGCTTGAACTTGCAGACGCCAAACGTCAGGTTCAATTGAGTCAGGTCGATTTAGACAATTTGAAAAAGCAACGCGTGCGTCAGGAAAGCCTGATGAAAAGTCATCTCATTTCCGATAAAGAATACGAGGATTTTCAAAAGCAATATGATGAATCGGAACTTCGGTTGAAAATTGCTATCGAAAAACTTGCCTTGATGGAAAGCGGGAAGATCAAAATTGGCGAAACGGAGATTGAATCGATCATAAAAGCTCCGATTTCTGGATTTGTATTGAATAGAACCATTGAAGTTGGAGATCCTGTAACTCCATTGACGTCGTATCAGGAAGGTACAGTATTAATGAAGATGGCAAATATGGAGCGGTTAATTTTTAAAGGAACAGTGGATGAAATCGATGTGGGAAAGATGAAAGAAGGAATGGATGTTGAAATGAAAGTGGGTGCATTGCCGAGCGATACTATTCGCGGCATTCTTCGAAAAATCTGGTTAAAGGCAGAAAAGAAAGATAACTCTACAGTATTCCCGATAGAAATTCTTATTCCCGCTGCAAAGAATGCTGTTCTTCGTGCAGGCTATTCTGCAAATGCCAACATCATCATTCAAAAGAAAACCAACGTTTTGACAATTCCTGAACGTGTCATTACCTTCAGTAATGACTCAGGATTTGTTAATGTTGCAAGGGGAAAAAGCAAAGATGAAAAACATTATATCAAGACAGGCTTGAGCGATGCGATTAATATTGAAGTTGTTTTTGGTTTGAGTGATAGTGACGAAGTATTTGAAAAACCTGTAAAGAAAATCGATTAGTTGAGATTCTTATGGAGACGTTTCGCACAATTATATCGGAATTTATTGTCGATTTAAAGGCGCAGAAGCTGCGGGCTTTTCTCACGATGTTCGGAATTATTTGGGGAACGGTGGCTATCGTTGTGCTGGTAGCCTTTGGTGTTGGGTTTAGGAAACAAACCATGGCGAATATGCATGGCATTGGCGAAGGGCTTGCGATTGTGTGGCCCGGGAAAACAACGAAACCGTACGCAGGTTATGGAATTGGGAGATCACTGTCGTTCGTTGAAGAGGATACAAAACTCATTGCTGCACAGGTACCGAATGTTTCCGGCATCAGTCCGGAATTTGGCAAACGGACACCGACACGTGTCGGAGAAAATATTCTGACTCCGCTTATCTCTGGGGTCAATGTGGTCTACGGTGATATACGCAATATTAATCCGGAAGCCGGTGGGCGATATATTAATACGCTCGATATTCAAGAGAGGCGCCGTGTCGCTGTTATCGGCGACAAGGTGAAAGAATTTCTTTTCGCCGAACAAAACGCGATTGGTAAGACGATTTTCATCGGTCGAACACCTTTTACTGTTATTGGAGTTATGCAAAAGAAAACACAACCGTCATCGTATAATAGCAGAGATCAGGATCGTATCTTTATCCCACTCACAACGTTTGAATCTGTTTATGGCTCGGTCTATTTGAATAATATTATTTATCAGGTGAGAGATCCCCGTTTGGGTGAAGAAACTGCACAACAGGTTCGGGAAGCACTGAGCAAGAAGTACAGATTCGATCCAACAGATCAAAATGCAGTATGGATTTGGGATACCACTGATTTTGACCGGTTGGCATTCTATATGTTTCTTGGAATCAATATCTTTCTCGGTCTTATCGGTAGTTTTACGCTGGGAGTTGCCGGGCTCGGTGTCGCGAACATCATGTTTATCGTTGTGCAGGAGCGCATTAAAGAAATCGGTGTGAAGCGTGCCGTTGGTGCAACGAAAGTAAATATTCTTTTTCAATTCTTTTCTGAAACTTTCTTTATAGTCTTTACAGGCTCAGCGATTGGATTTATTATTTCGTATGGCATTATCGCTGCTTTAAGTTTCTTACCGATCAAAGAATATGTGGGAACACCAATTTTGTCGATGGAAGTTGTCCTTATCACAGTATTCGTTTTGATTACTGTTGGTTTATTAGCAGGATTGATGCCCGCTCGGCGCGCATCCAATCTTGATGTTGTTGAATGTCTGAGAACATAATTTTCTTGTCACTTCATTCATAGCTTATTATGTTTTTTGAACTATTTAGAGATTTCCTGTATGATCTTCGTGCGCATCGTACACGTGCCGCATTGACGCTTATCGCCATCACGTGGGGGACGATTGCCGTTGTACTGCTTCTGTCATTTGGGCGGGGGCTGGGTGAGCAAATGATGAAAGGAATGATGAATGCTGGTAATCGTATCATTATTTTATACGGTGGGGAAACTGGGCTTGTGTATCAGGGATTACCAAAAGGAAGAAGAATTCGGTTTGTTGAGGAAGATGTCGAATTAATTAGTAAGTCTGTACCGGGTATAGGTTTGATTTCTCCTCAGTATCATAATAATGTGACTCTTAGTTACGGGAAAAATAATACAACGACGGAGTGTGAGGGAGTTGATCCCGGATTTGAAGAAATGCGGCGTATGTATCCGGCAAGCGGCGGACGATTTCTTAATGAAGTGGATGTCGAGCAGCAGAGACGCGTTCTTGTCCTTGGCACAAAAATCGCAAAGGATCTTTTTAAAGAGGAAGATCCGATAGGCAAGACCATTATGGTTGATCGCGTTCCCTACATTATGGTTGGCATCATTCAAAAAAAAGTACAAACAGCGATGAATAACGGTCCCGATACTCGTCGCGCGATTATACCATATACGACATTTCGTACATCCTATGGATATAAAAATGTGAATAGCATTGTCCTCCAACCGTCGGATCCGGGCAGACAGGAAATGATAAAAAGTTCTATTTATGAAGTCCTCGGCCGTAAATACAGATTTGATACGAAAGACGAGCGCGCTCTTCAGATGTGGGATTTTATCGAAGCTGAAAAGATCAGCAATAAAATCGGGTTTGGTGTTTCTATCTTTCTTTTCTCTATTGGATTCCTTACGCTGCTTATTGCAGGTGTTGGAGTTGCTAATGTTATGTATGTTGTTGTGAAAGAGAGAACAAGAGAAATTGGCATCAAAATGGCAGTCGGTGCACGTCGGAGTTATATAATGGCGCAGTTTATTTTCGAATCATTACTCCTTGCTCTTTCAGGAGGTACGATCGGGATTTTATTCTGCTATGCGATTGTATCGATAATGTGGATGTTTCCCGCAGAAGAGGGGGCTATGCAGTTTGTTGGCAGGCCTGTTCTTTCTTTCTCACTCGTTCTTATCACGGTCGGAATTCTTTCTGCGATTGGTTTTATGGCAGGAGTTTTTCCTGCCCGCAAAGCCGCCAGCGTTGATCCGGTCGAATCGCTGCGCTACGAATGAACGCGACACTTTTATTTTCCTCGTTCAGATTATTGTATGGGCTCGTTTCTCTTCTTTGGTCTTATCCCATCGGTTTAGTAGTCTCAACCCATCGGTTCTGACGAAAATCCGCAACAATCTTCATAGTTTATCGTTGTCAATAGCATAATTACAAAGTCTGAAATCAATGTATGAGGGGTTACAATGAAATTGAACATTCATTTGGTCTTTATGGTCTTATTCCTTATTCCATTGTGCATCCGGGCACAGACAAACATACCGAAAGGAACAATCAAAGGAAAGGTAGTGGATGGCGAATCGAAGCTTGATTTGGTCGGGGCGCAAATATTTATCAAAGAAACGAAAGCAGGAACATCTGTCGTATGTGTTGCGTATATATGTTTGTTATGTGCCATAGCCATCTTGAAAGGAATTAGTATCATGCGATTCGCCAACTACAAAGTGTTTCTTTTCACACTCGCTGTGTGCGTCTCTTGCGCGAATGCGCAACAGGCAGACTCGATGACTTACGCAGCGGTAACGCTTCCCAAAACAGAGGTCAGGTACATACATTCCTCAATCATCGGCGAAGAGATCAAGATTTTCGTATCATTGCCGGAAAACTATCGGTTGACTGATACAACCTATTATCCGGTTCTGTATTTAACAGATGCAAATTTGATGTTTGCTGCTACAGATGAGATTATTCGAATGATGCAGATAGGCAGGGAATTGCCGCAACTTATTCTCGTCGGCCTGGGGTATAAGACAGACAATTTGAGTACGGTATTCAAGTTGCGCAGCGGAGACCTTACCCCAACCCCAATTCCTGATCCTCAGAAGCTCGGTTGGCCGACGGGTGGCGCGCCGCGGTTCATCCGGTTTATGAGGGAAGAACTCTTCCCCTTTATCACGAAGAATTATCGGGTGTCGGGGGATGTGGGATATGCCGGGTATTCGTACGGAGGTCTCTTTGGACTCTATGCGCTTTTCCACCAACCCGAAATGTTCAAGAGGTATATCATCGGAAGTCCATCCATCTGGTTCGACAGTCTTGTCACGTTTAAGTATGAAGCGGAGTATGCAGCCGGACATTCGGATCTCCCCGCAAGGGTGTTCATATCAATCGGGGGACTCGAACCACGCGCTTACACCGAGACTGCGACGACAACGAATGTGAAGCAACTTGAGGACTTACTGCAGAGCAGGCATTATCCGGGTCTTCATCTGCAGACCGTGGTGTTCGAAAGAGAAACACATCTTTCCGGGGTCGCTCCATCAATCAGTCGCGGCCTTCGGGAAATATACAAAGAATAGCAGTTGGCGTCGGCTACGGCACATAACACGGCAAACAACGACACTCGCTCATTTGATATGGCTGAGGAAAGGCTCAGTAAGAAAATCAATTGTGCTCGTTCCACTGTTTTGTTCAAGAAAGATTTGTCGTTTGATAGTTCGCAAAACGGCGGCGTTGTTTGCCGAAACGATATTTCACTTGAAAAGGAAGAAAACGAACAATGATGCCGATCCATGGTCGATCTGGAAATCTCATTGCACAAGTTATACCTTGTGTGGTATGGATTTTGGTCTTGAGTTTTTCTGCGACTTATGCTCTCTCCGCACAAGAACAGAGCAAAATGGAAGTGCGCGATACTCTTGTCAAAAAACCGCTTATCAATCAATCTCTCTTACGTAGTTTTGACGCAGACATTCTTCTTCCATCATCATTGCGCGACGTCCCTGAATATGTACCATTGTCTTTGCATCAATCAATCACGAGTCTTCCAACTTCACTTTCCGGACAATTCCAACAACAGATCGATGTTGTCTCACCATGGAAACAGGAATTGGCTAAACAGAACGAGTTCCGTATGCTTAAGACACTTCTTGGAGCTGTTCAGGCTGGCGGTACTGCATATCTTCTGTACGAGCACATCAGGAAGTTCGGGTTGAAATAGAAATACATGTTGTTTTATTCGCTGGAAACGAGGGATCGGCCGAAACTTAACTCAGCGGTCGCTAGACGCACTTCTCAGGGTTGGGATTACAAAATGCCATTTCTTTGTCTATCGTGACAACAAGGAAGCGGAATTATTCTGTGACCGCATGGGATGGCAGAAGCGAACAACGCTTGATATATTTTCGAAAGATGTATAATCATCCGGTGACCCGGTTTATTTTTTCTATCTATGGATATTGAAAAAGAAATACTTGCCGTTCGCACAAAAGAGCAAGTAGTAAAGCTTGTCAAGTGGGTGGGGAAAGACAAGAACCGCTTTCAACTGTTGATGGAATTATTCCTGCAAGGGGAGGCTCCGCTGGCGAAGAAATCAGCTTGGATTATCGGTCATTGCGCTGAATTACATCCCGAGTTGGTTTCCCCATGGCTTAAACCAATGATAAAAAAAATGCAGGAACCATGGGTGCCCGACGCCGTGAAGCGCAATGTTGTGCGTATACTTCAGTTTGCAGACATACCGCGCGAGTTGCAGGGAGTTGTGGCAAATCTTTGTTTTGCACTAATCTCTTCGATCGATGAACCTATTGCTGTGAGAACATTTTCTATGACAGTGCTTGCAAATATTACGCAGGAAGAGCCGGAACTCAAGAGGGAGCTTGAGATTATAGTACGGAAAATGCTTCCCTATGCGACTCCTGCATTTCGTGCGCGCGCAAAAAAAGTACTTAAGTCAAATAGAGAAGAAGAATGGGAGTATGGAGGAGACATCAAAACATTTGTCGGACGTTGAAATACGGTGAAGTCATCCTTCTTACCGCTCGGACTCTTTGCATACGGAACATTCTCAACACAACGAATGTATCTCGATGCTGGGGACAAGTTGTTTCTTTACACAGACGGTCTCAGCGAAGCTCGTAATTCGGCCAATGAACTGTACGGCGAAGAACGATTCATCCATCTCATATCTTCGCTCATTTCTTCCTGACATTCAACAGTATAACACTGCCGGGAGTACGACTAAGTGTTACTCTCTTCTTTTTTATTCCCTGATCCAAAGATGATATCTTTATAACGCTGGTATGCGTATGATACAGCGAGTAATATTAACCCGAGTCCAATGAATGAGAAGATGCGATACAATGTTTCAAGGTATGATAGATCGTAGATGAATATTTTCAGAATGGTGAATCCGAACAGAACGAACGCAATGATTCGGATGCTGCGCAGCGAACGCCAGAATCCCAGAGCAATCAGCAGCAGGGAATAGAGGAGCCAGGCGCCAGACAACGAAAGTTGCTCAAGATTATTCAGATGACGAAGAGTTTCATTGCTGGCCTGCGTTGATACAATCTGCTGCTCAAAGTAATCTCGGGTCTCTCCTGTAAGCAGGACAAGGGATAACACGATAATCCCGATTTGAAATGCCTGAAGGATCTCTTTTTTCCATATATTTTCCATAGATGGCGAAGCAAGTAAAAACTGTTGAATAAACAATACCGCAATTACGAATAATCCACAGGCAAAGCGGGTGTTCAAAATTACTTGGAAAGAAGTTATGGGAGAATACTCGATACCCCGAACGATGATAGTACACACACTGAGGAAGAGAATAGACAAACCCGAATTACGAAATTTAGATAGTTCAGTTTTCTGTGCGATCAAGATCATCGGCAGAGAGAGTGCTGCCCAAACGACAGCAAATGCCATCAGCCGCGAATAGGCCAGTATTTCTATGGCATCTTCTGCTTGATCGATCATGTGAAGTCGGAAGTAATCGTTCAACTCCACGGTAACAAATGTGAAGAGGAGAGCCGAAAAGAGATATACTAACGATGGTGTGTAAATTTTCATCCATTGTTTTACGTTTTGAATCGCCCTCATCCTCCAATAATGTAAAAGAACTCCTACGAGTACCAAAACAAAAGCCATTGCCCGGAAGTTTAAGACAGGAATAAATTCTGCAATTGGGGCGTACTCTAATCCTAAGAGAAAGAGTGTGCCTGACGTGAGAATAAGAAGACCCAAAGATGAGACGATCAATGGCTCAAGGTTCTGACGCGATCCAGCCCATAGAAGTGGAATAGAGAGTACAAGCCATACAATAGAAAAGACAATCGGGCGCAGAAAGTTCAACGACTCTGCATGGGAGCCGCTTGCCGCAAGAATTTTCAGTCGAAAGAAGTCAGTTGTTTCTACCGTCACCAACGTAAAGAGTATGATGCACCATGCGAAATGAAAAGTATTCGTTAAAGAGATGGTATTTATCTCGAACCGCGGAATGCGATAAGCACTGACCCCGACTGTGAGGGCAAGAATAACGAAAGCCAGACATCGTTCATTAAACAATATTTGGAAAGAATCAATCGGGTCAAATCCAAAAGTCCCATGTGTAGCAATTAGTTTTACTGTTGCGAAAAGAAATAACGCTATTGCGCTGAATGAAACAAATTGTTTCTTCCATCTGATCCCGATCCACAAGAGTGCTGCAGCTTCTATTGCCCATCCGATGACCGTTTGAAAATCTTCAAAATGAATAGCTGTTGCCAGTACAGCAAGGGCGATCGCAGTGAGGACATATCTCATGATGACGAGTTCATGAATTGCTGTTCGGAGCTTCAGCCACCAATATACTCCGATATATATACCGGCGAGTGCAGCAGTCACTCCTGCCATCCACTCATGGTGTTTGTAATCGATGAGGCCGTACAATACAATATAGTACAGGATCGTATTGACAGCGGCAACAGCGTGCTGCAAGGGAACTGTATCGAACTTCAAGAACCGAAGGCGTGCAAAATCTAATCCGAAAAAGAGGATCCAAAATACCGAGATGAAAAATACAGTGATAATCAGATCGGATTCCTGATAGAATTTAAAATACCATGCAAAGTACATAATCCATGTTGATGCCAGCGTGAGGGGTTCGATCACGCCCCATTTATTTTTCATGAAGACGATAGCAAGCAGCCCGACATTCAGCAGAGCGATATAAGTGAATAATCCTATCTCGTTTGCCGAACCGGTACTGAGCATAATCGGAGTGAGAAATCCGCCTGCCCAACCGAGCATACCGATTGCGAGCGAGTCATAATAAATCCCCAGTGCCAGCGAGAGGGCCGTGACACCTGACATCAACACAAATGCTGCCCATTGAGGCATCAATGCATAAAAGTTGAAGGATGCATAGACAGATAAATAGAGGATTGCGATACCGGCACCTAGCAATCCCTGTGAAAAAATCTGAAATCCCTTTTGATGTGTCCGGTAGGCCAGACCAAGAGAGATAAATCCTACTGTCGCACCAATCAACACACGTACTGTTTCCGATAACCAATTATTATCGAAGGCATACTTAAGGAAGAATCCCAATCCGATAATCAGAGCCAGTGCACCGATACGATTAAGTAATTTTCCACCGATAAAAGATTCCCATTCTTCACGACTGCGTGATTTGGGTTCATCAACCTTAGCTTGCGTATCAGAAGCAGGTAAAGAGATTGTCGCTGGTGCCAACGGTATCGTTTCTGCCGATTTGGAAAGCGAAATTGGTTTCGATACTGGTTTTGCAAATGTATCCGGCAAAACGCCGGCTGCGGAGGACGATTCTTCAGCTTGTTCGGAATCACTGTATTTCTCCGGTTTATCCTTGACCAGTTCAGTATCCTTTGTCTGGATGCTCTCCAGAAGTTTAGCTGATCTTAGTGAACGCCATTCCAGATCCTCAACTCTTACTTGAAGCTTTGTTATACGAGCAAATACGATTGCGAGAAGAATGATGAGAGCGATGACAGCAATAGTTAGTATTTCCATGCTTCCTCCCTCCAAGTTTTAAGAATGACATTAATATTCGGCAGTGTCATAAGCAGGAACCTGATAATCAAAAAGGATTCACCTTCATAGTGATAGAATTTCTGTTGTGGAGTATAATAAATATTTTATCACAATGAAAGTAACTTGCGTATTCTTCCACTTCAAAGTCGTGGATTCATTTACTGGGCTTACTTGTCCGATCGCTGAAAGCGGTCGGAGAGGTGATCTCAAGCAAAAACTTTCCTTATCCCCGGCATCTGGCACTGTGTCAGCCGTCCTTTATTTTGAAAAGACACCCCACTATGCGGGATGATAGTATCAGGCCTCCTGCGGGGATTTTTGTTGTATTTCGGTTTGCTGTTGCCTACATTTTACTATTCTCAGTGCAAGAAGCACGTTGGGGCGGAGAATATCCTGCCTTTATTTTTTGCAGTGTAGAAATCGTTTGCCAGCCAACATCCTAGCGAAAGGGCATTATACAATGCCGGACAGCGATGTTTCTGATTTGCAGGATTTGATCTTCTATATAATCTTAACCAGCCTGTATCATTATTCATACAGTACGATAAGCATCCGAAAAGAGTTGACGTCTGTTTGTTAAAAGGAATAACTTTATGAAAGACGAGAACCGAACTAAATCAGATTTGATTCGTGAGTTGAGATCTCTTCGCAGACAAGTTAAAAGAAACCCGTCTCCTGAACTCAAGAAAACACCAACAGAAGAGGCGCTAGCATCAGAGCACAACCTATTGAATACGCTTATTAACAGTCTGCCGGATCGTATCTACGTTAAGGACACAAAGAGCCGATTCTTGCTGAACAACTTTGCGCACATACGCTCTCTTGGCGCCAAATCACAGGAAGAGGTCAGGGGCAAAACTGATTTTGATTTTCGTCCGCCGGAATTTGCGTCTCGCTATTTGGCTGATGACCAAAACGTGATCCGGTCGGGCGAAGCATTGATTAACCGCGAGGAGCCGACAGTTTTTTCGTCGAATAAGACGGGTTGGCTTTTGGCGACCAAGGTGCCCTTGCGTGATCCACAAAAGAAGATCATTGGTCTGGTGGGCATCAGCCGTGACATCACCGAGCGCAAGATGATGGAAGAGGCACTGAAGGAGTCGGTCTCACTTCTGCAGGCGACGCTGGAATCCACGGCTGACGGAATTCTTGTCGTTGATAGATCAGGAAAGATTTCAAGCTACAATAAGCGGTTTACAAAGATGTGGAGAATTCCAGCCGATGTTGTTGCAAGCAGAAATGACGATCTCGTATTAAACCATGTCATGGGAGAATTAAAAGATCCTAAATCCTTCATCTCGAAGGTAAGGGAGCTCTATGACCATCCGGATGAAAACAGCTTCGACGTGCTGGAATTCAAGGATGGAAGAATCTTCGAGCGTTACTCTCGAGCACAAAGAGTCGACGGCATTCCGGTCGGCCGGGTCTGGAGTTTTCGGGATATTACGGCACGCAAGAAAGCGGAACAAGAGATTAGATTGCTTGCTCAAACAATAGCGTCGATTCAGGATTGTGTTTCGATTACCGATCTTGAAGACAGGATCATTTTCATAAACGAAGCATTCCTGAAGACATACGGATATACTCGTGAAGAGATGCTTGGCAAGCCGATTTCGATCCTCCGTTCGGCAAAAACTTCATTGGAGATAGGAAGTCGAATCCAGTCGATAACGTCTAAGGGAAGCTGGAGCGGCGAGCTCTTCAACCTTCGGAAAGACGGCAGTGAGTTTCCGATTGAGCTTTGGACATCAGCTGTGAAAGATGATAGTGGGAAGATCATCGCAATGGTAGGTGTTGCGCGTGATATCACCGAGCGCAAACGTGCCGAGGAAGCGGTGCGGGAAAGCGAAGAACGGTTCCGTACTACACTGTATAGCATCGGTGATGGCGTTATTACAACTGATACGAACGGTAATATTCAGCAAATGAATAATGTCGCTGAGTTATTGACCGGATGGGATGAAGCCGATGCATATGGAAAAAATATCGATGAAATATTTAAGATCTTTAATGAACAGACGAATGCGCCCGCGGTGAATCCTGTTGGTTCCGTGCTGAAAAAAGGAATTATTGTAGGATTGGCAAACCATACAGTCTTGGTGGCACGGGACGGTACACGCCGTCCTATCGCGGACAGCGGTGCACCAATACGAAAATCCAAAGGGGAAACAACCGGTGTGGTGCTCGTCTTTAACGATCAGACAGATCGTCGAAATCTGCAGGAGCAATTGTTACAGGCGCAAAAGATGGATGCCATCGGCCAGCTCGCCGGCGGCGTGGCGCATGATTTCAACAATATGATCGAAATTATTCTCTTGTATGGATCCATGCTGGAGGAGGAATTGCCGCCGACGGATCCATCGCAGCAAAAAATCAAAGCGATCATAAGTACTGCAGAACGATCAGCAGATCTTACCAGGCAGCTGCTCGCATTTGCCAGAAAACAGATCATCGCGCCCGTGCCGTTAAACTTAAATCAGGAATTGGTCCCGCTTCAAAAAATGCTCGGGCGATTGATCGGCGAGGATATCGCTCTGAACATAGTGCCCAAAAAAGGGTTATGGGATATTAAAATTGATCCCGTACAGCTTACTCAAATTCTGACCAACCTCGCAACGAATGCACGGGATGCCATCGAGAATACCGGTTCTGTGAGAATCGAAACAGTCAATGTCCGAATTGAAGAAACGCTCGGATATGGATCGAAGAAAATTCCGGCCGGAGAATATGTGCAATTGATATTTTCCGACACAGGAAAGGGAATGAATAAAGAAAACCTCAACCGCATCTTTGAGCCGTTTTTCACAACCAAACCGAAGGGGAAAGGAACCGGTCTGGGACTTTCCACCATCTTTGGCATTGTCAAACAGAATAACGGATTCATCAATGCGTACAGCGAGCCAGACCAGGGGACAACCTTCAAAATTTATTTTCCGAGATATCAAGGTGCAGCAGAAACTTCAAACGAACAGCCGCAGAAAATCCCGTTGACTGGAAAAGAAACAGTGCTGATTGTTGAAGATGAAGCAGAATTACTCAACCTTGCCAAAATTGCTCTTAAAAAGTATGGGTATAAAGTGCTGAGCGCGCACTCTCCGTCCGATGCGCTCGCCCTCTGTGAAAAGTACGGAGATAAAATTGACTTATTGATTACCGATGTTGTCATGCCGGGAATGAACGGCAAAGAATTAAAGGAGAGAATCGAAGTGAAGTATCCAGCCATAAAAGTATTGTTTATGTCCGGGTATCCAGCGGATATTGTGGCTCATCGTGGAGTGTTGGAAGAAGGCGTAGAATTCTTACAAAAGCCCTTCACACAAATTCTTCTTGCAAAAAAAATACGGGAAGTGTTGAATAGATGATGAATAAAAGAAATTCAAATAACTCAGTAGAGTATTGCTGCCTCAACGGTAATATAGTACCAACCGCAGAAGCAAAAATTTCAATTACGGACATCGGCATTTTGCGCGGCTATGCAATCTTCGATTCCATCGCGGCGATGAACGGCAGGATCATATTTTTCGACGAGCATTATGAGAGATTTGAACGGTCTGCACGGATCATGCATCTTACAATACCGGGTTCAAAGCGCAGAATTGAAGCGATGATCTATAAACTCCTGCGGAAAAATCACTACGACTCTGCACGCATTAAACTGGTGCTCACAGGGGGAAAACTCGTGGGAGGCCTGGATTACGATGTGCGTTCCGCCAATTTATATATACTCGCCCAAAAAAGGATTGTTCAAAAGGAAAAAGAATATCTCAAAGGCGTTAAGCTTATCACGTATGAACACCAGAGAGAAATATCTGCGGCAAAAAATAATGATTACATAACGGCGGTGAATATTCAACCGCTGCGGCGGCGGGAGGGGGCGGCGGAGATCCTTTATACATTTGAAGGCAATGTGCTCGAGGCCACCACCTCGAATTTCTTCATCGTGAAAGGTGATAGATTAATCACGCCAAAAGAAGATGTCTTACTGGGCATCGTGCGCGGCAAAGTCATTGGATTGGCCAAAAAGTTCATGAAAGTGGAAGAACGCACTGTGAACGTAAGCGAATTGAGAACGGCCGACGAGGCATTCATCACCAGCACGTACAAAAAAGTGCTTCCAATTATAAGGATTAACAGCCTGGTGATCGGCAGCGGGAAAGTCGGGCAAAAGACCAAATTACTTAAGGAACAATATGCCGGTTTGGAGAAAAAAGTTTGTTCGTAATTCACGTCCCTACCAGCGTTCAAGTTATGAGGGAGCCTAGTTGTGAGAGCCGAAGGCCTATTATTAATACCCCGCTTTGCGGGGTAACAAATTCTTTTAATGTTCTCCCGAACCGACCTAGGATCGGGAGTATAACTCCCAACCAACTTAAGAGATTAGCTGATATGAAGAGAGAAAGCGTAGAGTCCGATGATCACATCGGACGTTCGTGGGCAAACGATCCGGTCGGTGACCGGATTCTACATTGAAATGTTTTGCCAGCCGAAATAAAATCGATTCCTCTCGTTCCCAAACTCTCCGCCTATAAGACGGCGGGTAAAAGAGTTGTGGAGCGAGGTGATTAATACTATGAAAATATTGGACAGGATGAGAGGATGGAAATAAAACCGCAGCGGACAATCATTGTTCTTGCAATTATCGCGGCGGCGCTGGGTTTCTTTGTCGATGCATACGATCTGCTTCTCTATAACATTGTCCGCAACGAGAGCCTGCTCGGACTCGGTTTGTCGGGCGAACAAATCCTGAGTGTTGGTATCGATTTATTGAATGCTCAGCTGTTCGGCATGCTCATCGGCGGCATCGTGTGGGGCATCCTGGGCGATATTCACGGCCGACGGTCTGTTCTTTTTGGATCAATTATTTTCTATTCATTCGCAACACTTCTCAATGGATTTGCCCAAAACGTTCCGGTCTACGCAGCGTGCAGGTTTATCGCCGGGTTCGGTCTGGCAGGAGAGTTAGGCGCCGGAGTTACTTTGGTTTCCGAACTGATGTCGAAGGAAAATCGCGGATATGGAACAATGATCGTCGCTGCTGTCGGTGTATTGGGTGTGGTTGCCGCATCATTAGTTGGAAATGCATTTCCCTGGCGAACGGCATATTTCATTGGCGGAGGTCTCGGATTATTGCTACTCCTGCTGCGTCTTGGAGTGCGTGAATCATTGATGTTCGAGAAATCGCGCAAATTGTCGATCTCACGCGGAAATTTTCTTCTTTTATTCACGAACATCGGAAGATTTAAGAAATACGTTTTCCTGATTCTGGTTGCCATGCCGATCTGGTATGCAATCGGCATACTAATCACGTTTTCCCCCGAGATCGGCTTGGCGCTTGGCCTTTCGGAGGTTCCAAAGGCCGGGACGGCAATTCTTCTCTATTATCTTGCCCTCACATTCGGTGATCTCACAAATGGATTTCTGAGCCAGATGTTCAGAAGCAGAAAAAAAATCATCGCCGTGTTTATGATGCTCACTGCCGTTTTTACCATTGGTTACTTCACTCTCGGCGGGAGATCTCTTATTATGTTTTATTGTTTTTGTTTTCTCATCGGTTGGTCTTCGGGCTATTGGGCGGTATTTGTGACTGTGGCAGCCGAGCAGTTCGGCACAAATCTGCGCGCCACCGTTGCTGTTACTGCACCGAATTTTGTGCGCGGTCTTACCGTTGTTCTTACTCTTGCTTTTAAAATTCTCAAGACACCTCTCGGTGATGTATCCAGTGCCGCACTGATTGGCGCTGTTACAATTCTGATCGCTTTCATTGCGCTGTCTCAGCTTGAGGAAACCTTCGGTAAAGACCTGGATTACTTTGAGCCTTACATCTCCGATCGCTGAAAGCGATCGGAGATGTGGTCTCAAGCATCCATGAAAATGGACGCCTTGGAAATACGAAATCCGAAGGGTCTGCGACCAATAGCCGTCCCATTTTGTGGGAGAGCATGAAAAGTATGATGGAAGCAGAGCTTCCGAAACAACAGAGGCTGTCTAAAAAGTCCGGAGTTGTCATGCTGAACTCGTTTCAGCATCTGTTTTTTGTAAAAAATTAGACCCCGAAACAAGTTCGGGGTGACATTTTCTTTCTTTTTGGACAAGCTCCGAGATAATATTTACGCACACTGCTGCTGAATGCATTTTTATCAATATGTGATACTATCTGTGAAAAAATGTTCGTACCCTTTATTGACATATGTCGCTCCGGTGTGTGGTTTTTTCTTGTTGTCTTTCAACTGCAAGATACCACTTTCCGGAGTCTTTATTTTGGACAGGTCGAAAATATTAATTAATTTAAAATAAAAGGGTAATATGAAAACATACTTTGTAATTTTATTATCGTTCTTATCAGGTTCTGTGTTTTCTCAGAATACAAAAGCACAAAATGATAAAATAATATTTTCATCTGCGGTTAAAAATATAACCGTGCATTCTACATCTTATGGGACAAATGAAAGATTAACTGTAACTGATACAATTGATTTTACAAAAGCAATACAACCTTTAGAAACAGATATCTCTGTTTTTGTGAATCCTCACAAAACGTTTCAGACTATCATAGGTATCGGAGGAGCATTAACAGATGCAAGTGCCGAGACATTTGCCAAATTACCTAATGACAAAAAACAAGAACTTATCGATGCTTATTATGATAAAGCTAAGGGGATAGGCTATACTCTAGCACGTACGCAGATCAATAGTTGCGATTTTAGCAGCGAAACTTATTCTTATGTTGAGGATGGTGATAAAGACCTAAAAACATTTAGTATCGATCATGATAAAACATTTCGTATTCCTTTCATTAAACAAGCGATGAAAACTGCAAGTAACAAACTTGTAATATTTGCCAGTCCCTGGAGTCCTCCTGCATTTATGAAGGACAACAATGATATGTTGCACGGAGGTAAATTATTGCCCGAGTATTACAATGCCTGGGCAAATTATTTTACTAAATTTATTAAAGCTTACGAAAAAGAAGGAATTCCTGTTTGGGGTGTTACCATCCAAAATGAGCCTATGGCTACTCAACGATGGGAATCGTGCATTTATACCTCAGAAGAAGAGAGAGATTTTTTAAAGAACTATTTAGGCCCAATTATGAATAAACAAGGATTAGGCGATAAAAAGATAATTGTATGGGATCATAATCGGGATTTAATTAATCAAAGGGCGAGCACGATTTTTACCGATTCAGTTGCTTCAAAATATGCATGGGGTATTGGATTTCATTGGTACGAGACATGGACTGGCAGTGATCCTCTGTATGGCAATATTGCAAAAGTACATGAAGCATATCCATCGAAAAACATTTTATTTACCGAAGGATGTAATGGGTCATTTACTCCAGAAAAGTATTACGATTGGGCAAATGGTGAAAGATATGGGCGGTCAATCATAAACGATTTTAATGTTGGCACGGTGGGATGGACAGATTGGAACATTCTTTTAGATGAAAATGGAGGCCCAAATCACGTTGGAAATTTTTGTTTTGCACCTATCCATGCCGACACTAAAACAGGCCAATTAATTTATACCCCCTCATATTATTACATTGGACACTTCTCAAAATTTATTCGTCCAAATGCAAAAAGAGTAAGTACTGCTTCAAGCAGAAGCCAGCTGCTTAGTGTTTCGTTTATGAATGAAGATGGTACAATGGCAACTATTATAATGAATGTGAGTGATAAACCGATAACGTATAATTTCATTTTAGATTCTTCAGAGGCAAAGATTAATATTTTACCGCATGCCATTCAAACGCTTGTTTATTAATCCGGAAAAAAGAAGCTTAAACCTGTGGAATTTCTGAAGGAGAATTGAAACGAAGCATAACACGGAATAAAATATTCTTCATCCCCGGTGTTTAGTAATACGCTGGGGATTTTTGTTTTAAAGGTTACGACCATTGCAAACATGAAGAGGTTTGGCTATATTGCTTCCGAATATCGTGAGTCGATATTGAGCTAATTCAGCGATATCCAGCCATGTATTACCATTGAACAATCAGACATTATTAATAATAATTCAATAAATAATATAATAATTATCCGAAGATTGATCGCTGAAGAAATTTCACCAATACAAGAATAAAAATATAATTTGGAACCACCATCTTTCGGTTCCCTAAAATATTCCCGGCGGCTGAGCGGTAAGTATGTAACGATACAAAGCCTATTTTGTATTACCTCTCCGATCGCTGAAAGCGGTCGGAGAGGTGGTTTCAAGAAAAACATCCCTCATCCCCGGCGTCTTGGAGAAAGAGGACACGAACTTTTTCGAATAACGGAGGCTACGAATGGGGCAGGGTCGATATAAAATCTTATATCAATCTTTTATTGAGCAGGCGAAATCGATTGAAGTGCCATTCCGATCAGACTTAACGATCCCGCATAGTGGGAGATGTTAAGTATGCAATCGGAATGAGAATCCTGCTGTTTTCTATCGGGATCTTACCCGATTTATTCATATCAACTTTGAGATAACACCTATGTATCGAAAATATTATCTAAATATACAATTCGTGTTACCGAAATACTGAAGAACTACACGGCAGGCAGACATACAGCGGGACTTTTGGCAATGCCACCAATTCGTGGCTGCCTGTCCTCCCCTTATTTTCAAGGGGAGGTTGTCCCGATGAATCTTAATTCATCGGGACAGAGGGGTTCCTTTGCGCTCAAAGATAGTGGCGAACAGAAATTATCAAATTACCATTGGTTGTGAAGGAATTGGCTTGCTCGCCGAAGTGAAACGCAGGCGAGACTCCTGAACTACAATGGGGTCGGGAGTATATCTCCCTCCCAACTTAGGTTTATTACATAAAACGCAACTTCATTTGTCCGATCTCGTATAAAAGAATAAGTTACAAATCAATTTTTTAAAAACATCAACGATGCGCAATACAAATAGCAATGTTCATCTTGCATCGTCCTTTTCATATCTCATAACAATTTCTTCAAAGGAGAGTCTATTCATGACAACAAAATATTTTATTCTTGTGTGCGCGTTCATAGGTATAAGCGTGCTGATTTCCGGTTGTTCAGCCGGAGGTGCATTCATGGCAAGCAATGTGACGGATGTTCAGCTTCAAAAAAGCAATTTTAAAATAGTTGCCCGGAATATTTCTGGAGAAGCCCAGGCGGGATATCTTATAGGCGGAACTTTCTCCATGGGAATGGTCAGCAACACTTTCGCACTCGTTCGTGTCAGCGGATCAGGTATGCTGTATAAAGAAGCTCTCGAAAACTTATGGAAAAGCTACGAGACTGCATATGGACCTGTTGAAGGAAAGAGGCTTGCACTCATCAACGTGCGGTACGATTCAGATGCTCTCAATTTGATCGTCTATACGCAGCCTAAGATCACTATTCGTGCGGATATAGTTGAATTTACCGATTAATCCATCGGACAATATTATCGTCTTCAAGAGACGATTTATCCTGATTCCTTAACTTCTTTTTTGGAACGATTCGTAATAATTCCATAAGCCCTTGTGTCTATTAGTGCACTCGGGCTTTTTTATATTTCAATTTAGAGACATACACAAATCCCTGCCTTGTGATTAAAAAACCTTTTGGCTACATTGCTTCCGAATAACGTGAGCCAAAATTGGGGCCATTCAGCGATATCCAGCCAAGTATTACCACTGAACAACATGACATTAGAGGTGTATTGTTCTATATCTCCTTACGAAGAATTAGAAAATCAATTGTGGAAGACTATTAGTCGTTGATTTCACAAATGAAAAGAAGTGAAGGTTGAACAAGATACGAGGTTTGCTTAAATCTTAACAAATGCCCCTCCAAACGGGATGCGATATGCATTTAAATTAATTTGATATGAACCTATTATTCAATACTGAAAAAGCAGGATCGTATAAAAGCAACTCTCAAATAGCTAGAGTTATGACTGAAAGTTGGATTAGTACTAATAGCTATTGCCCAAATTGTGGCAATAGTAAACTATGTGTGTTCAACAACAATAGACCTGTTGCTGATTTTTATTGCCACACTTGTAAAGAAGAATATGAATTGAAAAGTAACAAAGGCGAATTGAGGCACAAAATTATTGATGGCGCTTATGAGTCAATGATAAAAAGAATATCATCAACTACTAATCCCAACTTATTCTTGCTTACATATGATGTACGAATATTGTCCGTTGTGATTTTACTTATTATTCCAAAACAATTCTTTATTCCTTCAATAATAGAAAAGAGAAATCCTTTAAGCATGTCCGCAAGAAGAGCAGGCTGGATTGGATGCTATATTAACATAAAAAATGTTCCAATACTTGGACGAATTTATATAATAAAAAATTCAACCGTCGTAAATCAAAAAGATGTACTAAGACGATGGAAGCAGACCACTTTCTTGAATAATGTTTCTTTCGAAGCAAGAGGATGGACGCTTGAAATATTGTCTTGTATAGATAAGCTCAGAAAAACAGATTTTGATTTGGATGAACTATATAAGTTTGAACCTGACTTAAAAAAGAAATTTCCAAACAATAATTTTATAAAAGATAAAATACGTCAGCAGTTACAAATATTGAGAGATAAAGGTATACTTAAATTCGTTTCGAAAGGCAAATATAGGAATCTGAGAAATGGAAACATATAACGTTGAAGTGAGAGAAGTATTAAAACGTAGTATCAATGTAAATGCAAAATCGATAGAAGAGGCAGTTGATCTTGTATCGCGTCGATATAAGAATGAAGAGATTGTTCTAGACTATTCTGACCATATCGAAACATCAATAGACGTTCCATTGTTACATCTAGATGTTGATGTTGCTGCTTTTTCTTCTTTTATCAGATTACAACTTGCCAAAGAAGTAAATGAATTGCCAATTGAAGAGTTAGCAAAAATTGTTTTCGGAGATTTGACTTCAGCGAAAGAATATTATGAAACAGATAAATGATGGAAACAATTTTTACCTAGTACAAAACGATAATATTACATTCTGGGGCATAAATATAAATCCTTTTATGACAACAATTAATCATAAGCTGGAAAAAATTATTATCGCCTACAATATTCCTCTAAACGAAGTAATTGAAATTAGTGAGAATGAGGACTTATCGTTGTATAAAATCGCAAAAAACATTATTTCAAATAAGTCTTGACGAAATGAATATGGTGTAACGAACAAGATCAAAATGATTTATTAAATATAGTCTCGATTGCAACTCATAGATAATTTCGCAATGGCAAACTCAACTATAGCGACAAAAGAAGTTGAAAATTGGATACGGAACGAATTCCTCTCCAAGAAGTATGGTCAGGCATTTACAAAGCGCAAATTAAGCGTACAATCCGGCGGGGAATTTGAATGCGACGCTGTTTCTGAAGATGGAAAGATTGTCTGTTTTATTTCAACAAGTGTAAGTACCACAACAGTCGAGAATCCAGGGCTTTCGAAAATCCGCGAGGTTGCTTTTTGGGCAGTGTCGCTCAGTGAGAAACCGGACACAATTGTGTTTGCGTGCACAGATAGATCCATGGTCGAGCTTATCAAAAAAGAACAAGGCCTTGGACGATTTCCCAAGCATATTAAAACGCTGCTAGTGAAAACAAAATGAGGCACGGTAATCCTCGTAGAGACATATCCCGCCAAACAACATGGCGGGCAAGAATTATACGTCTCTACAAAAGAAAAACAATATATTGAGATGGGTGGTGGTTCGACAAGCTCACCACAAGCGTTGGCGGAGTTGTTGGGGAAATAAAGCGTAGAGTCCAGCTCATAGCTGGACAAAGAGTAGGAAACGAGCTTGAATGTCCGACTAAGAGTCGGACGCTACGCAGGCGATGATCACATCGGACGGTTGCAAGTGAGCGATCCGGTCAGTGACTGGATTGTACATTTTCCCCTCGTTCCCAAACTCTGTTTGAGCATATAAAATCATTCCGGCGTTAGCCGAATGCTATAAAAACGCAGATATTATCATAATTAATCTTTCGAAGCTCTGCTTCGTATAAGGGAATCAGAATCTTAAAAGCATCGCTCCCAAGCAGAGCTTGGGAGCGAGAAGGATATCAAGAACAACACTGGTGATTGGGACACAATTAATACATTGAGAAAGAAGTGATCGGAAGAAGTGTTTTAGGGAAACGATTACAAAATGACAGATTCAACTATTGCTCCAAAAGATGTTGAAAATTGGATACGGAATGAATTGCTGTCTTTCTTGCATATAACGAATTTCAGGTTTACTTTTGTTGTAACTGTAATTGAACAGTTTTAACTAATAGACGTAACGCCGGCCACGCATTACGGCGGGATCGTTTGAAGGGGGGAGCCCAATCCGCTGCCGCCGTTCCCAATTGAAAGGAGCTTACCATGCAACGCATCATCGTTATCACGCTCATCGCCCTGATCACAGGTGGTTCCATCGCGACCGCCCAGCTTGTTGAACGATATAGCAACAATCCTCTGCCGAAGCTCAACATCGTAGGAATCGGAATGGCAGAAGACCTCACCACAGCCAAACATGTTGTCGGCGGGATTTTCAAGGACAAAATGAATGTGACATTCCTGTTCCCGACACTCGCCGACTCGACGTACAAGAAGCTGAAATCGCAAAGCGCGTTCGGTATATCGTTTGGCGGAAAGAGCGCGTCGGGCAGGGCGTTTTCTGCCACCGTCGATTCGGTGCTGGAACTTAATTCGAACAATTTTACTGTACTGGCCATCGATCGGAAAGGAATCATTCGCGCACATTGCCAATCGACCATGTTTGATCCGCGCCGTTTCAACCGGTTAGTGGAAGAACTTCTGTTGAACCTTGATGGCAAGGAAGCGATCACCGTCGACGAAACAAGTCCGTTCCAAACGACCCTGGCAAAAGAAAAAGCGGATGCCAAACCCAAGGCGTTGTTCACGCTCGGCAAGAGGCAGGAATTTTATGCGTATCTTGGGAAACCACTTCCCTCGTTCAGCGTCAAAACATTCGAAGGCTCCGACATAGCACTGCCGGAATCGTTCAAGGGAAAAGTGACGTTGCTGTTTGTGTTTGCCGCATCGGAGGATCACGATGCACTTGTTAATTCAGCGGGTACCATGATGATGGCAAAGTTGATGAATGCATACTACCAGATGTTCACATTGGGCCAAGGCACATTAGGAAATGAAACGGTGAAAAACGCCGTCCCTGATTCATCCACAACAAAATAGATTTCCCTCGTTCCCAAACTCTGTTTGGGAACGTAATCTTTCGATGCTCTGCTTCGTATAGGGGATCAGAATCTTAAAAGCAACGCTCCCAAGCAGAGCTTGGGAGCGAGAAGAAAAACATTTAATCGCCATAGGTACCCGCCACAAAGCATGGCGGACAAACCAATGTCCCGATAAAAGCAAAACATTGAAATGGGTGGCCCTTCAACAAGCTCAGGGCAAGCGTTGGCGGAGTTGTTGGGGAAAAAACGTAGAGTCCGATGATCACATCGGACGATTGAGGAAAACGATCCGATCGGTGATCGGATTCTACAAATGAATGGCAATTTGGGAGCATAAAAACTCCGAAGGGAAATGGGTGGCCCTTCAACAAGCTCAGGGCAAGCGTTGGCGGAGTTGTTGGGGAAAAAAGGGTGGAGTCCAGCTCATAGCTGGACAAAGAGTAGGAAACGAGCTTGAATGTCCGACTACGAGTCGGACGCTACGCAGGCGATTAATAAATCGGACGATTGAGGAAAACGATCCGATCGGTGATCGCATGCCTTCCGCAAGCTCGCCTATGCACGAAGTGCGCCCGCCTGCCAGAGAACTTGTTCGGCGGGCAGGTCGGCGAGCAGGCAGAGATTCTACATTTTGGCGGGAATGCAAGCGGTGATCGCGGGTTTAGGAAGAAGAGATAAAGATTGTGGAGTCCACCTGCGTCTGGGGAAACAGGACTTCGGTGGATAAAGGAAAATCCCCGTAAGGACGTATCACCACACGTCCTTACAAAGGCAGAATAAAATATTACAAACCAGTCTTAGATAAGGCGATGGAACCCAGTGCTGATTCGTATATTGTATATACTTTTTAGATCAAAGAGTTTCTTAAAATCGCCATCGAACCTATGAATGAGCGAATGAGTTAATAATGATGAAGATTCAATTTTGGGGAACACGGGGATCTATTCCCTCACCGGGTAAATCGACGGTGAAGTACGGCGGTAACACTTCCTGCGTGGAAGTGCGTGTTAGAGAACATATACTCATTTTTGACGCAGGCACGGGCATCCGGGACCTTGGCAATCAGCTTCTTAATGAATTTAAATTGGAGCCAGTCACACTCCATCTCTTCATTAGCCATACACATTGGGATCATATTCAAGGATTTCCTTTTTTCATGCCGGCGTACAACAAAAACTTTCAGATCAATGTGTACGGCCCGCCAGCGCGCTATAAAAGTCTTAACGAATTATTTAAATCCCAGATGGAATCAGAATATTTTCCGGTACCATTAGGCGGCTTAAACGCACAGATCGTTATGCAGGAAGTCCGCGGACCGTTCCGTATCGGCGATTTGCAAATAACTCCGTTCTATTTAAACCATCCCGCGATAACGTTCGCTTACAAAATATTCGATGGGAAAAAAACATTCGTCTATGCTACAGATAACGAACCTTATCGGTACACACATCGTGCTCCTCGTAAAAATCCGCTTGCTGCGCAGTATGGCGCAGAGCTGGACCAGAAGTTCATCGATTTTATCAGTGAGGCTGATTTCATCGTGAGTGAAGGGCAATACACTTTGGAAGAATACAGGTCAAAGATAGGTTGGGGACACTCACCTATCGAATCGATTGTAGAGTTTGCGATTAAGGCAAATGTGAAGCAGTTGGCTCTGTACCACCACGACCCAGCACACGACGATGCCTCAATTGATGCATTGGTAAAGTACACACAAAAATTACTTGCAACACAAAAGTCTTCAATACATTGTTTCGGTGCTGCTGAAGGAATGGAAATACAGTTGGCGTAAGATGCCTCATCACTTCACTGATCCTTTAAATCTTCGCGCTACCTATTCAATATCTTGTTATTTGAAGATCGCTCAGTCAGACGTGCAAATCGAAATTCTCGCCTCATCATAGACACAAAAAGACTCATGCTGATGAATAATAGTGCCAACTAGCCATTATTGCTATCCAGCCTCTGTTATCGTATATTTAATATCATAGGGCAAAATTTATCGCCCCCGTAGCTCAGATGGATAGAGCAGCGGTTTCCTAAACCGTTTGTCGGAGGTTCGAATCCTCTCGGGGGTACAATAACGATTTAAGATTGAGGGATTGAAGATTTTTGCTTGGAATAAATCGACAATCTCTTTTATTTATTACTCTAAACTTAGAACTCGTAACTCGAAACTTATAATCATTAACTGATAAGATTGAAGTAGAATATATGAAACTGAGCAAAGCGTTTATTCCCACATTAAAAGAAGTTCCGTCCGACGCAACTATACCAAGCCACCAATTGATGCTGCGTGCAGGATTTATGCGTCAATTAACGGCAGGTGTTTATTCCTATTTGCCGCTTGGCTTACGGGCAATTACCAAGGCGATGAATATCGTGCGGGAAGAAATGAATGCCATCGGTGGACAGGAATTATTGCTTCCTGCATTAAATCCGGAATCACTCTGGATTCAATCCGGAAGACGCAATGTACCGAATTTCATTCTCAGCATTAAAGAACGGGATTTAGTTCTTGCACCAACGCACGAGGAAGTTATCGGTTATATTGCGAGCATGCACATTCAATCATACAAGGACTTGCCGCAGATTTGGTATCAGATACAAACAAAATTCAGGAATGAACCACGCCCACGTTCCGGTGTTCTGCGCGGACGGCAATTTATTATGAAGGATGCGTATTCACTGGATCGTTCATGGGAAGATTTGGATAAAAGCTACGATGCGCATGCCGAAGCGTATAAAAAAATATTTACGCGATGCGGTATTAAGTTCTTTGTTGTTGGAGCATCCAGCGGTGCGATGGGCGGAACAGGTTCGCAGGAATTCATGATCGAATCGGAATTTGGAGAAGACACCACAGCTCTTTGTGCAAAGTGCGGATATGCTGCAAACTTAGAGGTAGCGACTTCCAGTATATCTAAAATGAATCGGGTTGAGAACGGTGAGCCATTGAAAGAACTTCATACGCCCAACGTAAAGACCATCGATCAACTCGTGGAATTCTTAAAAATCGATCAATCCCGCTTTGCAAAATCGCTTGTGTATAGGCATAACGGCAAACCACTTCTTATTCTCATGATGGGAAATGACCAGCTCAATGAATCGAAGCTTACTGCGGCATTAGGCGGCGGCGATGTATCGCCCATGGGCGCAGAGGAATTGTTGTCACTGACCGGTGCAGACGGCGGCTCTATCGGCCCTATTAATTTAAAAGGTTTTAGAATTATAACCGACAAACGGCTGGAAGGCATGAATGGTCTTATTAGCGGCGCGAATCGGAATGATTATCATATTGCAAATATCGATTTAGCGCGTGATACGAAAGTGGACGGATATTATGATTTACGTTCTATCGAGTCAGGTGAACCATGCCCGCAATGCTCTGCACCGTTGAAAATATCCAATGCTATTGAGCTTGGGCATATCTTCAAGCTCGGAACAAAATATTCGGATACGCTCAACATTACGTACCTTGATGAAAACGGAAAAGCCCAGCCGGTGATTATGGGCAGCTATGGAATCGGTATGGAACGTATCGTTGCTTGCTATATCGAACAGAATCATGACAAAGACGGTATCGTCTGGAATAAAGCGCTGGCGCCGTACCAAATTCATCTCATTGCTGTGAATATGAATAGCAAAGATGTTGTAACAGCATCAGAACGAATTTACAATCAATTGAGTGAGGTTGGTGTTGACATACTCTATGATGATCGCTCAAGCATTACTCCAGGATTTAAATTCAAAGATGCAGATTTACTTGGTATGCCATTGCAAGTCATTGTAGGCGATAAGGGATTAAAAAATGGTCAGATTGAAATCAAGCGCAGAAGAACGGGTGAACGGATTCTTGTAAAGCTTGAAGATGCCATACCAGAAATACAAAAGTTATTGCGTGAATAGAGAAAAGCAGATAATTCAAACCTCAAAAAGCAAATGACAAATAACTCACAATTAAGAAATATATATTATTGATTTTGATGTTTGTGTTTTATTTAGGATTTGTAGATTATTATTTGGAATTTCCCCTTAGTTAGAAACAGCCCTATGCAGTTTGTTCATCTCCATAATCACACACATTATAGTCTTCTTGACGGAGCGTCAACTGTTCAGAGTCTGGTCAATGCCGCCGTTGCGAATAACATGCCGGCAGTCGCTTTGACTGATCATGGTGTTCTTTTTGGAGCGATTGAATTTTACAAGCGGGCTAAGAAAGCAGGCATAAAGCCTATTATCGGCTGCGAAGCATATATCGTTACCAAAGGAAGCCGATTCAAAAAAAAAGTAGATACAAACCGTATGAATAAGGGTGAAGGACGGGGTATTTACAATCATATCGTTCTGCTGGCAAAGGATGCAGCTGGATACAAGAATTTGAGCCGCCTCTGCACTATTGGACATACAGAAGGATTTTACTTCAAACCTCGGATTGACGTAGAAGTGTTGGCGAAATACCATGAGGGAATTATTGCAACATCGGCATGCCAGGCCGGCATTGTTAATGAACAGCTTGTGAACGGCAACTATCATGAAGCACTGGAATATGCATCAATCTATCGAGATATTTTTGGCGAGGATTTCTATATTGAAATTCAAAACCACGGTTTGCAGAACGAACAAACCATTCTCACTAACGCGCCAAAAATTGCACGTGAACTCGGCATTAAACTTGTAGCGACAAACGATTGTCATTACATCCTGCAAGAGCATGCCATCCCGCATAATATCATGCTCTAT
Source organism: Ignavibacteriales bacterium (assembly GCA_026390575.1). Classification (NCBI taxonomy): domain Bacteria; kingdom Pseudomonadati; phylum Ignavibacteriota; class Ignavibacteria; order Ignavibacteriales; species Ignavibacteriales bacterium. The sequence continues at coordinate 325,076 of JAPLFR010000008.1, read as the reverse complement.
ATCCCCGAAGCAAGCAGCACGAACGTATCTGATTATCAGACACTGCGATATAAAACGGATCAGCTCTATTTCAAATCCTCTGCAGAGATGATAGCATTATTCAAAGAGTTTCCTGAAGCAATTCACTCGACAGAAGAAATTACAGACAAGTGTAATCTAGAAATAGAATTAAAGAAAAATTATATGCCGGCATTTCCTATTCCGCCGGATGAAGGTATTGCTGATCCGGATGAATATTTTGAACGGCTCGTACGGGAACGCCTCCCCAAAAGATATGAAACGATCACGCCTGAAATCGAAGAGCGTGTTGTTCATGAAATAAATGTCATACAGAAGATGGGATACGCGGGATACTTTCTCATCGTGCAAGATTTTATTGCTGCGGCACGCGAAATGGGTGTGCGTGTTGGACCCGGAAGAGGCAGTGCTGCCGGAAGTATTGTCTCGTATGCGCTTGGTATTACAGACATTGATCCTCTCAAATACGATTTGCTGTTTGAACGATTTCTTAATCCAGATCGCGTTTCGATGCCGGATATTGATATCGATTTTGCAGATAATAAGCGCGAACGTGTCATTGATTATGTGAAGAATAAATACGGAGAAAAGTCCGTTGCTCAGATTGTGACATTTGGTACCATGTCAGCCCGCGCTGCGCTCAAAGATGTAGGACGAGTACTTGGCATTCAATTATCTGTCATTGATTCAATAACAAAGCAAATTCCAGTCGTTCAAGGGAAGGTGACTCCGATTGAAGAAGCACTGAAGACCATCCCGGATCTTAAGTGGGTGAATCAAAGTTCAGATGAAAAAATAAAACTTCTGATCGATACGGCAAAAGTTCTTGAGGGGATGAACCGCAATCTTTCAACTCATGCGGCTGGCGTCGTGATTGCACCGGGAGACATCAGCGATTATGTACCGATGTACAAGACACCGCAGACGGATTTTATGACGCAGTACAATATGAAAGACCTCGAGGATGCCGGTCTGCTCAAGATGGATTTTCTTGGTTTGCGTACGTTGACCGTTATTGATGATGCTCTGCAGATGATAGAGCAAGGACACAATGTAAAACTGGATTTAGATAAAATTCCAGAAGCTGATGAAAAAACTTTGGAGCTCTTTACTCGCGGGCAAACCGTAGCATTGTTCCAGTTCGAAAGTACCGGCATGCAGGATTATTTACGGAAACTGAAGCCGACATCTATTCATGATCTTGTCGCAATGAATGCCCTCTACCGCCCCGGGCCGATGGGCAATATTCCAGATTTCATTGAGAGAAAAAACGGCAAACAGAAAATCACGTATCTCCATCCGAAGCTTGAACCGATCCTCCGCGAGACCTATGGCATCATTGTCTATCAAGAGCAGGTTATTAAAATTGCGAGTGAAATTGGCGGATTAAGTCTTGCGCAAGCTGATTTGCTGCGCCGTGCAATGGGCAAAAAAGATAAAGAGTTGATGGCGAAGCAGAAGAAGGAGTTTGTTGAAAATGCAGTCGTAAAAAATATCGAAAAAAAGACCGCTGCAGAAATATTTGATTTGATTGAAAAGTTCGCTTCCTACGGATTTAATAAATCGCATAGTGTTGCATACTCTGTGCTCGCGTATCAGACCGCGTATCTGAAAGCGCATTATCCAGCGGAGTATATGGCAGCAACTCTTTCGAGTGAAATGAACAACACCGATAAGATTGTCGTACTCATTGATGAATGCCGCAAGCTTGGAATTGCCGTTATGCCTCCTGACGTCAACGAAAGCGATGTAAGCTTTCTTGTGACACCGAAAGGAATTCGCTTCGGACTGAGCGCTATTAAAAATGTCGGCACGGGTGCTGTCGAACAAATCGTGAAAGCGCGGAGTGAGAAAGGGCGGTTCAAAGATATTTTTGACTTCTGTGTTCGCGTTGATCTGCGTTTAGCAAATAAGAAAACGATTGAAGGACTTATCCAAGCAGGAGCATTTGATTCTCTCCATAACAATCGTGCGCAAATATTCGCAAATGTAGAAGCTGCAATAGGGTATGGCCAGGATCTACAGGAGCAAATTGAAAAAGGACAATCGAATTTGTTCGATCTGAGCGGGGCGAAAATTACAAATCGCCCGATGTTTCGCACGGTGGCAGAGTGGCCTGAAACAGAGAAACTTTCGCGTGAGAAAGCAGTGCTGGGCTTTTATGTATCCGGTCATCCATTGTTGAAATATCGTGATGAGATCGACGCATTCTCAACAGCAAAATTAGGTGAAGCAGATTCTGTGAAACCAAATTCCATGCTCCGTGTCTGCGGCATCATCTCCGACATTAAAAAGAAAATAGATAAACGCAACAGAACGATGGCATTTGTTACGATAGAGGATTTTACAGGCAAAGCAGACTGCATTGTCTTCGCTGATGCTTTTCAAAAATATGCTGAACTTCTTCAAGTAGGTTCCATCGTCATGATGGTAGGGAAGAACGATGGTAATGAGGAAGCGATAAAAGTTATCGTCAATGAAATCATCGGCATAGAGGAAGTACGTAAGAAATATGCAAAAGGTGTTCTCATCAATGTGAATCTCGATAGCATGCAGGAAAAAGATGTATTTGAATTAGTGAAGCTCATGGAACACAATCAAGGTAAATGTCAGTGTCTCTTGAATCTCTCAGGTAGCGGATTAGACAACAATTCGATATATTTAATACGAAAGTACACAGTTGATCCTCACAGGCAATTTGTGGATGCAGTGAAGAAACTTCTTGGACAGGAGACAGTGCGTTTAAGAGGATAACAAAAAGGGACAATAGATATGAAACCAGTAGAATTGAGCGAAACCAATTTTGAACAGGAAGTGTTGAAAGCAACCACACCTGTACTTGTTGATTTTTGGGCAGTATGGTGCGGTCCCTGCAAAATGATTGCACCTATTGTGGACGAGCTTGCAGTTGAATATGAAGGCAAATTGAAAATCGGCAAAGTGGACGTTGACAATCACCAGCAGATTGCAATGCAATACGGTATCCGTAGCATTCCAACGCTTCTTATTTTTAAAGATGGAAAAGTAGTGGAACAGATTGTCGGTGCAGCGCCAAAGAAATCTCTGATTGATAAATTATCAAAACATCTCAATTGAATTGAGCAAATTAGGAAAAGCGAGAACAGAGCGGCGTATCAGCAATTCTCGCTTTTTTGTTTTCAGGTAACGATTGAAAGAAGGGAATAGTATTGAGCACATACAATAAAAGAACAGTCACGTGCGGCGAATTAAGAAAAAGCCATATCGGGAAAACTGTCACACTCACAGGATGGGTAGATAAGCGTCGCGATCTTGGTGGATTAATTTTTATTGATCTGCGGGATCGATATGGCAAAGCGCAAATTGTTTTTTCACCAGAGCGGCACGCTGGTGCACATGAAATTGCAAAATCTTTGCGATCGGAATATGTTATTTCAGTGACGGGTGTCGTGAATATCCGGCCCACAGAGACAGAGAATGCAGAGATAGCGACCGGAGAAGTTGAAGTAGATATCAACGAACTCTCCATTCTTAACAAAGCTGAAACACCGCCGTTTGCTCTGGATGATTATGTGGAAATTAACGAAGACCTTCGGTTAAAATACAGGTTTCTCGATTTACGCCGGCCTTCGATGCAAAGTAATTTACTTATGCGGCACAACACATATCAAGTGACAAGAAAATATTTTGATAGAAATGGTTTTTTAGAAATTGAAACTCCAATTCTCATGAAGAGTACTCCGGAGGGAGCACGCGATTTCCTTGTCCCGAGCCGGTTACACCATGGAAAATTCTACGCGTTGCCGCAATCCCCGCAGACCTATAAACAAATTTTGATGGTGTCTGGATTCGACAGGTATTTTCAAATTGTGAAATGTTTCAGGGATGAAGATCTTCGCGCTGACAGGCAGCCGGAATTCACACAAATCGATGTTGAGATGTCATTTGTTGATGAAGAAGACATCCAAAAGGTCACTGAAGGTGCAATTGCTGATATTTTTAAGACGATACTGAATTATGAAGTACCGGCGACATTTCCCAAAATGACGTATAAAGCAGCAATGGAACGATTTGGAAGTGACAAACCTGATACGCGGTTCTGTTTAGAAATCCGAGACTGCTCGGATATAGCCGCAGCATCAGGATTCCGGGTTTTCAGTGATGCAGTAAAGAAGGATGGAATTGTTGCAGGGATGAACGTTCCCAATCTTGCTTCGTATACGCGAAGTCAATTGGACATTTTAACGGATTACGTCAAGTCGCTTGGAGCTGGTGGACTGGTGTATTTGAGAGTAACGGAAGATAAAGTAGAATGTTCTGCCGGCAAATTTATAACGCAGGAAGAGTCGAATGCTATTGCGAAAAAGTTTGAAGCAAAGCCGGGAGATCTCATTCTCTTAATTTCTGGTGCCTGGCAAAAAGCTTTAACGATTCTCGGCACCCTTCGTCTTGAGATGGCACAACGGTTGAATCTGATTCCAGAGGGAAAATGGAATTTTCTATGGGTAACGGATTTTCCTTTGCTGGAGTACAGTGAAGAAGAAAAACGATTTGTCGCTGTCCATCATCCGTTTACCGCACCAAAACCAGAAGATGTTCATCTGCTGGAAACCAATCCTGGCAAAGCACGAGCGCGGGCGTATGATTTAGTTCTGAACGGGAATGAAATTGCCGGCGGCAGTATCCGTATCCACACCCAGGAAGTTCAGAGTAAGATGTTTGGCCTTATGGGTATTACACCGGAAGAGGCGAAGTTAAAATTCGGATTTTTGCTGGATGCCTTTAAATATGGCGCGCCGCCACATGGTGGAATTGCATTTGGACTTGATCGTATGATCATGCTTATGACCGGAAGTAAATCCATTCGCGACGTGATTGCTTTTCCGAAAACATCAAGCGGCATGTCGTTGATGGATGATGCGCCATCGATCGTCGATCATAAACAATTGGATGAACTGCATATTAGAATAAAATGAAATTGCATGACGTGAGGCTCACGTGGTAGTGTGTACGCTGCGTCCGCAAGAATGAAAAAGGAGACATCAATTTGAGCTTTCTTGATTTACGAACACAGTTGGAAGAACAACAAAAACGCATCGACGCACTTCGGGGGTATCTTTGACCTCGATAAAAAGGAACAGGAATTAAAAGAATATCAGGCACGGACGACCACAGACGGATTTTGGAATGATAATGTCGCTGCACAGAAAGTCATCCAAGAAATCAATGGGAGGAAAGAATGGATTGATGCCTGGAACGCACTTGAAGTTCTGTGTCGAGACACGGCATCATTGATTGAGATGGCGGAGGAAGCTCAGGAAACGAGTTATGAGACGGAAGCAAAACGAGATATTGAAAAGCTTCGTATCGGTATAGAAAATCTCGAACTCAAAAATATGCTGAGTGGTCCGGATGACGAGAAAAATGCATTTTTGACAATTCACTCCGGAGCAGGCGGTACTGAAGCGCAAGATTGGGCGGAAATGCTTTTACGCATGTATTCCCGATGGTGCGAGCGTCACGGATTAAAAATATTCCTTGCCGATATGCTGGAAGGCGAGGGCGCAGGCATTAAAAGTGCAACGATTGAAATCATCGGTAAGTATGCGTATGGATATTTAAAGGCAGAGATTGGCGTGCACAGGCTTGTGCGCATTTCACCATTCGATGCAAATGCCCGCAGGCATACATCATTTTCCTCCGTGTTTGTCTATCCTGAAATTGAAGACGATGTGGCAATCGAAATTAATCCTTCGGATTTGAAAATTGATACATATCGCTCCGGCGGCAAGGGCGGTCAGAATGTCAACAAAGTCGAAACTGCAGTGCGTATCACCCATATTCCTTCCGGTGTTATTGTTGCATGCCAGGAGGAACGCTCGCAATTTCAGAATCGCGAACGCGCAATGAAAATGTTGAAATCCCGCCTCTATCAAATTCGCCGTGAAGAAGAAGAAGCGCGGCTAAGTGCAATTGAAAGCACCAAGAAGAGAATTGAATGGGGAAGCCAGATCCGTTCATATACATTTCAGCCCTATCAACTTGTCAAAGATCATCGAACGGGAACAGAAAAAGGAGATGTGCAAGCTGTCATGGATGGTGCAATTGATGAATTCATCAAGAGCTATCTTCTGGAATTTTCAACGAAGTCATAATTATCGAGTTCCCTGTGCGTTTACGGTTCAAAAAAAAAGATGTAACAGATTTCATTGCAATTCGGCATTTGACCTCGAGGCATAATAAAGGATTTGTTTCCTTTATTACGTTCATTGCAATTATCGGTGTCACGCTTGGCGTTGCCAGTTTAGATATCACGCTCGCCATCCTCGGTGGATTTGAAAGAACCATCAAAGAGAATGTCGTGAGTTTTACCGCTCATATGCAATTGTTCGCATTTGAGAACGATTTATTACCAGATCCGGATTTGACCATTCAAAAAGTTATTGCACGTTTCCCGGAAGTGCTCGAGATGGCGCCGTATCTTTCCCGTGAAGGAATGATTCGATCGAAGTCAGATATAGATGGTGTTCTGATTAAAGGTGTTGATCCGACAAACGATATTTCAGCAGCAAAACGAAGACTTGTTGAAGGTGTCTATGATCTTGAAGAACGCGAGACCGGTGCTCAGCGAGTCATCGTAGGAAGGCGGTTAGCAGAAAAATTAAATGTACGCCTCAATGATCGTGTACTGATGTATGCGCTGGGAGGGACGTCGCTCTCACTTTCCCAAACGCGGATTATGCAATTTGAGATCAGCGGGATTTACGAAACAGGAATGGCAGATTACGATGGAAGTGTGATTTACGTCCATTTGAGAAATGCGCAGCGTCTCTGCCAAGTCGGAAGAACTGTTTCAGGATTTGATATCTTAGTTTCTAATACTGATAGTCTTACGTCGCTTGCCCAACAAATTCCTGAATATCTCGGTTATCCATATTATGCCCGGACAATGTTTCAGCAGTATAGAAATTTATTTGCGTGGGTCGATCTTCAGCGCATACCCGTATTGATTATTTTAGCGCTCATTATTATTGTTGCCACTGTGAATATTATTGGCACATTGTTGATGATGATACTTGGGAAGTCACGTGAAATCGGAACACTCATAGCGATAGGCATGCAGCGCAAGAATATTGTTCGTGTTTTTCTGAAGCAAGGATTTCTTATCGGGATCATTGGAACAATTCTTGGCAATTGTATTGCGCTCGTACTTTGTTGGTTGGAACTTCGGTATCGATTATTTCCACTTCCATCGGGAATTTATTTTATGACGCATGTTCCGGTTGAGCTTTCTATTATCAATTTTATCCTCGTCAGTGCAGCCGCGCTTGGCATGAGTTTTCTTGCGTCGTGGCTTCCATCAAAACTTGCCGCAAAAATGGATCCAATAAAACTTATTCGCTTTTCATAATGAGCTACGAACATTTTATAGCACGCCGATATTTGCTGAGCAAAAAGAATATGAAATTTGTCTCAATTATTTCAGCAATTTCTATCACAGGCGTTACGATTGGTGTAGCGGCGCTCGTTGTTGTGCTCTCAGTATTTAACGGTTTTGGAAGCTTGGTATCTTCCATTCTCATCAATTTTGATCCGCATCTTCGAATCGAAAGTACGGCTCCATTGGATTCGGCTGGGTATAGACCTATGCTCGCATACCTTTCTCAACAGCCGTATGTGAAAGCATATTCACCGTTTGTAGGTGGAAAGGCGCTTATTGTTTCGCGAAATGTAAACCGCGTTGTCAATATCAGAGGACTCGAAACAAGTAAAATTCCGCTTGTCTCCGGGCTATCAGAAAAACTTGTCCTCGGATCAGTTGATATAGATGAAAGACCAAGCGGTGGAATTATCCTTGGTCTTGTTCTTGCAGATAGATTAGGTGTTGTTATCGGTGATACAATTTCTATCGTAAGTCCATCAGGTGCAGAATTGGCGACGATGCAGCTTGCATTACCGCTCATTCGCCGTTTTCGAGTGGCTGGAATTTACGAATCAAATAATAAAGATTATGACGGCTACTATGCTTTCACAAACCTCACCAATGCTCAATCTCTGTTCGATCGTGCAGGGCGAATTGACGGCATAGATATACGCTTTGATCAAATTGATAAGACAGATCGTTGGAGGAATGAATTGCAGCAGAAGTTTGGGAGCGCTTTTCGTTATCTCACGTGGTACGATCTGCACCACGAACTTTTCACCGTCATGCAAATCGAACGGTGGTGCGCGTATATCGTGCTCTGTCTTATTATTGCAGTCGCTTCCTTTAATCTGCTCGGCTCTTTGACGATGACCGTTATTGAGAAACGGCGCGATATTGGAATTCTCAAAGCGATGGGTGCTTCGAGCGAAAGCCTGAAGAAAATATTTGGACTTCAAGGTCTCTTTGTTGGGATCGCCGGTACCATAGCAGGATCGGTAATTGGATTACTTATTGTGTATCTTCAAGAACGGTATCATTTAGTTGCACTCGATACAACAATATATATCATACCAGCAATGCCGGTTGAAGTGCATCTCATGGACATTGTGGTTATTGCAGTCGCTGCAATTGGTTTATGTTCGCTTGCGTCACGCCTCCCGGCTAAACGGGCGGCAAGTCTTGATCCAGTGAAAGCCATACGATGGGAATGACACGCCGCTCAACTCTTCTTACCGGAGAGAATATTTGGAAAGAATATCCGATGGGAAAGAACCAGACTCTTCAGGTTCTGAAAGGTGTTGATATTGAAATTCGACATGGGGAATTCGTTGTGATTGTAGGTCCGTCCGGCTCGGGTAAAAGTACCTTGCTGCACATTTTAGGCGGACTTGATCGTCCCACGGATGGAATGGTAAAACTTGGTGACCAGAATGTATTTGCGCATACAGAAGAACAACTGGCAATATTTAGAAATCGTTCGCTTGGTTTTATTTTTCAATTCCATCATCTTCTTCCGGAATTTTCTGCATTAGAAAATGTATGCATGCCTGCGCTGATAGCCGGAAAAACAATCAAGGAAGCAACTCCGCGTGCTCAAATACTTTTGGAACAGGTAGGTCTTTCGGATCGTGCACGCCATAAGCCGAATGAACTTTCCGGTGGAGAACAACAAAGAGTTGCTGTCGCCCGCGCACTTATGAACAATCCAAAGATTGTTCTTGCAGATGAACCATCGGGTAATCTTGATGAAGAGAACGGTCTGAGTTTGCATCGTTTGCTGGTACATCTCTCAGAAGAATTTGGAATGACATTTGTCGTTGCAACACACAATTTTGACCTTACGAGACGTGCACATCGTGTGCTTCGCCTTTCTGACGGAAAATTGAACATCGCTAGGCATCAGTAAATAAATTTCGGATCTTGACATTGAAAAGAAATGCCTTAAATTACTTTTTAGACCAAAACAACAGTGATTCTTCTGACCATTGTTTATAGACATGCCCGGCGTTTTCAGTATCGTCGGGTTTTTTCATGATTTATTTTGGAGAATAAAATGGCGAGAATAGAAAAACGTATAGCTGCGAAACCGAAAACACTCGGTGACGCGCTTCCATTTACAAAATTAAATTATCAGATTCTTGGCGCAGGGATACTGTGTATCATACTCGGCTATGTGGCTCTTGCACAAGACCCATGGAATGGCACGATGCCCCTCGTTGTTGCACCCATTTTGTTAGTGCTTGGCTATTGTGTCGTCATACCAATTGGTATTCTCTTTCGCAAAAGAACAACCGCCAAAGTTGATGCTCAACCGAATGAGTTGCGTTCAGAAAATTGACATTGAATTTCGACACCTCTTTTCGTATATTGGTATCGTTCGGTGAAGCAGAACATGCTTGCGCTGTGCGAGTAAAATTGGGAATGTGCGAGCGTGTAGCTCAGGGGTAGAGCATCTGCCTTTTAAGCAGAGGGTCGGTGGTTCGAGCCCACCCACGCTCACATTTCTTCGCCCGGATGGTGGAACTGGCAGACACACCATCTTGAGGGGGTGGCGCCCGAAAGGGCATGCGAGTTCAAGTCTCGCTCCGGGCACTTACAAAAGGGACGGCATTGAGCTGTCCCTTTTTCTTTTACTTGATTTTATTGCATGTCAAACGCATTCATCGTAATTTGGCAGCATCTATGGAAATTCGAGCACATGTCGTGGTGAGTGGATTAGTTCAAGGTGTTGGATATCGCTATTTTGTCTTCAATCGGGCGGTCAATCTCGGATTAGTTGGGTATGCGCGAAATATTTTTTCTGGCAAGGTTGAAATCGAGATTGAAGGAGATCGCTCATTGATAGAAGAATTTATTAAGGAAGTAAAGGTTGGTCCGCGAGTAGCACAAGTAAAAGATTTAAAAATAGAATGGCTCGATTGTACTCAATCGTATAAAAGTTTCGAAATACGATAACGAGTATTTGAGATAATCTCATACGTGACAAAGGAAACAAAAGAAGTGATTCGATTTGGATTAGGTTATGATGTTCACCGTTTGGTACAAGGACGAAAGCTCGTCTTAGGCGGCGTTCGTATTCCTTCAAACATCGGACTGTTAGGACATTCTGACGCGGATGTTTTGCTTCATGCCATCTGTGATGCACTTCTTGGCGCAGCGGCATTGGGCGATATCGGAAAACATTTTCCCGATATAAATGCACTCTATCGCAATATCTCAAGTCTCAAGCTCCTTAAACAAGTCGGAATACTGATTCGGGAAAATGGGTTTGCTATTAACAACATCGATTCAACTGTCGTTCTCGAAAAGCCGAAAATAGCAAAGTACGTTGATGTGATGCGTCAACGCATTGGAAAGGCACTCAAGATCTCTCCTCAGTTCATTTCCATTAAAGCTACTACCCATGAGGGACTTGGATCTTTTGGCAGGGGAGAAGGCTGTGCTGCCTTTGCCATTGCTTCCATTTTGCAAAAAGAAATTAAGTAAACTATGGAAGAATTTGTCACGTACCTTGCAGCACTGAATCCACTCTGGGTCTATTGTGTTGCCGCTGCAATTGCGTATATGGAGAATGTGTTTCCGCCTTTACCAAGCGATGTGATTTTGCTCGCTGCTGGATCGCTTGCTGCACCCGAACTTGGAAAAGTAAATTTTATTCTTCTGCTCGTCCTTTCGACTGCAGGAAGTACCGCAGGTTTCCTCACGATGTACAAAATTGGTGATTGGTTTGGTGTTCGTATTTTGGAAGCAGGAAAATTCAAGTTCATTCCGCTTGAGAAAGTGCATCAAGTTGAAACGTGGTTTAAGGCCTACGGGTACTGGATTGTCATTGCGAACCGCTTTATGGCCGGCACAAGAGCCGTTGTTTCTTTTTTTGCCGGAATGTCTGAATTATCGCTTATGCGGACAACGATCCTGTCGTTGCTGAGTTCATTGCTTTGGAATTTTATTCTCTTGTTTGCCGGGAGAGAAATGGGAATGAATTGGAGAGAAATAGTATTCCATCTTGAAACGTACGGCAAAGTGGTAACGATTATTCTGATTGTCGTTGTCATAATATTTGTCAGCCGGTATTATTACAAAAATCGAATAAATTCTTCCGGCAATCCAACTTCTACAAAACCTTCGGATAAATAAATCAAGAGAAGCTTGTGCTCGAATATCTCAATTTTATCGATATTAAATTGTTCCACTTTGTGAATGGTTCGTTGTCCAATTCAGTGTTCGATTTTCTTATGCCAATCATCACCGACTTGAATAAGCTGCGACTAGTATTGGTCTTCGTAGCCGTCATTCTTCTATGGATGCTTATTAGGGGGAGGCGTCATGTTAAGATCGCGGCCCTGCTTCTCATTGTTACTATTGTTGTGAGTGACCAATTAAGCAGTTCTGTGCTCAAGTATTGGCTGGAACGCCCAAGACCATGCCACGTTCTGCACAATGTTCATCTCCTCGTTAGCTGCGGAAGCGGGTTCTCATTTCCGTCTTCGCACGCCGTCAATAATTTTGCAGCCGCTCTGATATTGGCTTTCTTTTTTCCCCGGGCTCAATGGTGGTTTTTTGGGATTGCATCACTTGTAGCTTTTTCACGTGTGTACGTCGGCGTTCATTATCCATCTGATATAATCGGTGGCGCAATCATCGGATTATTTTGCGCTGGGAGCGTGCTTCTCGTTTTTATTGCATTAGAAAAACTTTGGTACAGCGTTCGGCATAACAAAGCGTACGAAGAAAGCTTTTGATGACTGATTCCGAATTACATCAAACTCAAGACCGATGGTTGCCGCGTGCAGGGCTTTCAGTTGCTTCCGGAATTCTTCTCGGTTTCTCTTTTCCGCCGTCTCCATTTTATACACTGGCGTATGTTGCATTTATCCCACTGTTTTTCCTTTTCGCCAGATTAGAATCTTTTTACAAGATTGCAAAGTATTCGTATTTATTCCTCTTCGTTTTCCATCTCATAACGGTATATTGGACAGGCGGATTTGTTGTCGGTAAAGATCTGTGGATGATGACAGCCGGTGCTGCAGTTATTTTCATTCATCCGCTATTCTTCCTGCCGATAGTTGTACTGGCATTTCTTGTTAAGAAAAAGCTTGGACTTATTCAGGGACTCATAGCATTTGCCTTGTTCTGGACTTCGTTTGAATATCTTCACTCGCTGGGCGAATATTCGTTTCCATGGCTTTCACTTGGAAATAGCCAGGCATATGATCTTCATCGAATCCAGATAGTTGAATATTCCTCTGTGTACGGGTTGACACTTCTCATTTTTACATTCAATAGTATAGCTTTTTTGATACTATGGAATCAAGCGAGCGGCACATGGAAGCTTCGATCAAGAAAGATCCTCTTTTTAGTATCAGTTCTGGTCATCCTGTATTTTGGTTCTGCTCTCTACGGCACGTATGCTATGAAGAAGGAATCGATAGATGTCAATAATAAAATATCTGTCGGCATCCTTCAACCAAACTTTGATCCCTGGGACAAATGGGGCGGAAGTTTCGGTGATAAATTCGAATCATATGTTCGTCAACTCAATTATTATTTTACTGAAACACAACAACTTTCCAAACTCAAACCGGATATGATTATCTGGCCGGAAACAGCTATTCCATTTCACATTCTCTTGCCTCGATATTCTCTCTATCTTTCAGAGCTTCTTTCACTTGCCGATACACTGAACCTTCCTATTTATACGGGGCTTCCTACTGCAGAATATTTCGATTCATTACATGCGCCGGCAACTGCGGAAAGAATTGGAATGTCAAATCTCTATGTGGAATCATACAACGCTGGTGTTCTCATTCAGCCTCACCGCGTCATTGGACAAATTCATAAGAAGTCAATCTTGGTTCCATTTGCAGAGCGCATTCCCTACGCAGAATCATTTCGGTTTCTCATCGAGCCCCTTAAATGGAACGTAGGAATTTCAAGCTGGGGAAAAGGTGAGGATACTGTTGTGTACGCATTACGTTTGAAAGATGGCCGTCAAACAAAATTTTCTGGAATGATTTGCTATGAATCGGTCTATCCAAATTATGTAAGAGAATTTGTGAAACGAGGAGCCGAATTTCTCGTCATTATCACAAACGATAGCTGGTGGGGTAATACGCCTGGTGCATATCAGCATGCTTCGTTTGCATCTTTAAGAGCAGTTGAAACTCGGCGCTGGGTAGTTCAGTGCGCAAACGGCGGTATTTCCATGGTTGTTGATCCGACAGGTAAAAGACAAGTAACAACAGATTTGTACACAAAAGCTCAATTTATTGCGGATATTGATTTGTTATCAAAAAAAACATTTTATGTTGCCTACGGAGATGTCGTAGCTCAAATATGTCTTGTGATGTCAATATTAATGCTATTTTCAGCAATCGTAAAAATAAATAAATCAAAAGGGAACTGAAGTGGACATGATCGATCTGCGAAGCGATACAGTAACAAAACCTTCTCATGAAATGAGAGAGGCGATGCTCACTGCTGAAGTTGGCGATGATGTGTATGGTGAAGATCCAACAGTAAATCGATTGCAGGAAAGAGTAGCTGAACTTCTTGGCAAAGAGGCGGCGCTTTTTGTGCCATCAGGTGTGATGGCAAATCAACTGGCAATCAAAGTGCAAACTCAGCCGGGTGATGAAGTTATTGTCGAAAGCGAATCGCATATCTTTAACTTCGAAACGGCTGGAGCTGCATTTCTTTCGAATGTACAGTTGTGTACCGTCAAGGGAACCCATGGTATCTTAAAAGCAGATCAGGTGCCTCAAGCAATTCGCTCATCGGTGTATTACAATCCGAAGACTTCACTGCTCTGTCTTGAAAATACACACAACAAGGCAGGCGGAACAATTTATCCACTTGAAGAAATTCAGAAAATCCATGACGTGGCGCGAAACAGAAAACTTTCCCTTCATCTTGATGGCGCTCGTCTCTGGAATGCCTCTGTGGCAACTGGTATTGCTCCCATTGAATATGCCCGCTTTTTTGATACAGTCTCAGTGTGTTTCTCAAAAGGCTTGGGGGCTCCGGTTGGTTCTGCTTTAACTGGAACGCGAGAGAAAATCGAATCCGCACGTAAATATCGAAAAATATTTGGCGGCGGAATGCGCCAGGTGGGAATTCTTGCGGCAGGCGCATTATTCGCCCTTGACCATAACATTAAGCGTTTGAAGGAAGATCACGACAAAGCAAAATGGTTAGCAAAAGAATTATGTACTCTTCCCGGTATTTCGCTTGATTTAAATTCTGTGCAAACAAATATTCTTATCTTCACTGTGAGCGGCAGATCAGAGAACGCGGAAGAGCTTATCTCTCAGTTAAAAGCTCAAGGTGTTCTTATTTCAGAAATGGGTAACTCTACTTTGCGTGCGGTAACACATCTTGATGTGAGTATGGAACAAATTAAAAAAGCATCGGCAGCGATACAATCACTTCTCTGTAATTAAAAGGAGAACGTATGGAGAACAACAATCTCGATCATCAATCTCGGACAGATTACGACATTCAACAAGATCAACAACTCAAGGGGCTTCTCTCAGCGCAGGATGATGTATGGCGTATCTTCCGCGTTATGGCAGAATTTGTCGATGGGTTTACTATGATGGCTCGACAAAAGAATCTCGTTTCTGTATTTGGTTCTGCTCGATTAGAGCCGGATTCGCGTTACTACCATCTTGCAGTGCTGGTGGCGAAAGAACTTGTCAAGCATGGGTTCAACGTGCTTACCGGTGGCGGTCCCGGCATTATGGAGGCGGCAAATAAAGGGGCACAAGAGCAAAGAGGAAATTCTGTCGGTGTCTGCATAGAACTGCCGCATGAAGAAGACGCGAATAGGTATATTGATCGAGGAAGAATGCAAACTTTTAGGCATTTCTTTGTCCGAAAAGTAATGTTTGTTAAGTATGCCCATGGATTTATCGTCATGCCTGGAGGATTTGGTACGTTTGATGAATTCTTTGAAGCGCTTACACTTGTACAGACAAAAAAAACAAAAGCATTTCCGATTATCCTTATGGGTTCAGATTACTGGAAAGGTCTTGTTGATTGGATCAAAACGACGGTTGTTCAGGAGAAAATGATCGCTCCTGAAGATATAGATTTGATTCACGTAACTGACGATCCGGTCGAAGCCGCTACAATTATCGAGAATTTCTACAAAAAAAACGTCATGATTACGAATTTCTAAATTACCCGGAATCTATACATAGCAAATTTTCTTGCTTCTTCAAAAGTCATTGTGTATATTATACACAGTTGATGTAGATAGCCCGAGGTAGACGGGCTATTTTTTTTGGAATCCTGAGTTAATGGATTTACAACAAAAAATTGAAGAAATAGCGACTCCTTTCCTCAGTGCAATTGATGCATTCATTGTCGATTTTCATATTGTGCACAGTGAGCAGCGAAAGGTGTTGCAGCTCTTTGTGGATACCGATTCAGGTATAACAATTGGTCAATGCACTGAGCTCAACCGAAAAATTGGAGAAGCGCTGGAACTTCAAAACACCATCCAGAGTTCGTATGTATTGGAAGTGTCATCTCCTGATTTAACGAAGCCGCTTAAACTGTTAAGGCAGTATCGTAAAAATATAGGTAGACAATTTCACGTACGGTATCGAATTGATGATGGAGTTGCAGAAATCATCGCCAAACTTGGCGGAATAGAAGGTGATCTTTTAACTTTTATCACCAAAAATGAAGAAACCTGTAAAGTTTCTTTTAATGAGATTATTGAATCAATTGAAGAGCTTCCCTGGTAAGTAACAGATCGATGCTCTGTCGCATGGAGGTAAAATGAATCACGAGATTGTTGAATCATTCGCACAGATGGCTCGCGAAAAAGGCATCGACAAGGATATCCTTATCGGAATAGTGGAAGATATCTTTGGGATGATGGTGAAGAAGAAGTACGGACCAAATGTAAAATATGACGTTGTCGTCAATATGGACAAAGGTGACATCGAAATCTACCTTGAAAAAGAAGTTGTCGAAGTGGTGGAAGATCCATCCACACAGATATCCGTTGCGGATGCACAAAAGAAATCTGGAGATAATTTAGTCGCCGGAGAAGAGTTTGTTGAAATCGTTCCATTGGCAGACTTTGGCCGCCGCCTTGTGATTAGTGCAAAGCAAAACTTAAATCAACGCATCAAAGAAATCGAACGTGAGGCGATCTTTAATGAATATACGAACTCTATCGGGGAAATTGTTGTAGGTGAGATTTATCAGATTCGAAAAGGCAAGGGCGAAATTCTTGTCATGCACAACAAGAATGAATTGCTTCTGCCAAGGAACGAACAAATTTACAAGGAGCGGTATAAAAAAGGCGACACGATCCGCGCTATTGTAAAAGAAGTCCGCAAAGGAGCAGGGAATCCGACTGTCGTCATATCCAGAACAGATCCTGCGTTCCTTATGCGTTTGTTTGAAATTGAAATTCCCGAAGTCTACGACGGAATCATTGAAATTAAACGGATTGCACGCGAACCGGGTGACAGAGCCAAAGTGGCAGTTCTTTCACACGACGAACGTATTGATGCTGTCGGGGCATGCGTTGGAATGAAGGGTGTGCGTATCCATGCAATAGTTCGAGAATTGAATAACGAGAATATCGACGTCATTAATTATTCTGAAGATCCCATGGTATTTATCCAGCGTGCACTTGCACCGGCGAAACTTAAAGAAATTCAAATGGATAAGGACAATAAGAAGGCAATCATCAATGTTGCCAACGATCAGGTTTCTCTCGCGATTGGCAAAGGCGGACAGAATGTTCGCTTGGCCTCTAAATTGACAGGGTATGAGTTGAATGTGCAAAAAGAAGGCGGAGAGGAAGAAGAATACGACATGGATCTTTCGGAATTCCGTGAAGAACTGGGCGATGTCCTTTTCCATAAATTCTTTGATGAAAACTACAAATCGGTGCGTGATATTATCCAAACGTCAAAAGAAGATTTGGTGAATACACTCGGTATCGAACCGGAAAAGGTGGACGAGATTCTTACAATGTTGAAGAAGGGTTTTGAAGAAGCAGAAATTGAAGTTGACGAAGAAACAGATGCCTTGCTTGCAGAGATCGATGGATCAGGAAAAGAAGAAAAATCTGAAAAAGAGGAAATCTCTGCAGATATAAAAACGCACGAAGAATCAACAGTTAAAAAGACAGAAGAACCTAAGCCGGAAGGCGAGTAAATAACACTCATTTCGTGTGTAACGAAAGAAGATCAGAATGTCTGAACAAGGTTTTAAAAAAATGAAGATCTTCAACCTCGCAAAAGAGTTAAACCTTTCAAGCGAGACGATTATCGACTTTCTCAAAAAGAAGGGATTTGATGTGAAGTCCCACATGTCCTCTGTGACTGAGGATATGATGCCAGTTATTATGGGCCATTTTAAGAAAGACAAAGAAGTTGCAGAGAGGCATCAGCGCAAGATTCAAGAATTCCGTTCTACACGGAAGAAAGAATCGCCCGAAAAAGCAGAGATCACCGAGAAGGTAGAAAAGAAAGCTGCAGAAGAAGTTCCTTTAAAAAAGGGAGAACCACAGCCAATACTAGAAGAACCGTTAGTGAAAGCTGTGGAAGAAATTCCTCTACCGCATACGACAGAAGCAGAAAAAATCCCTGTTAGGGAAATCCCGCAGCATGAAGTAGAAAAAGCTGTAATGACTGAAAAGCCAATTGAACCTCCATTGCCGGTTGTTGAAGTAAAATCAATAGCTGAGAAACCGAAGGGAGAAGCTCCAAGCAAAGAAAAACCTGCAGGGCGGGCAAAAAGGCAAGTACAAACTCCATTGGAAGCTGCTGTTGCGCGTTCGCAGCGCGGATTAACAATCAAGGGGAAAATAGATCTCACTCCTGCTCGAAGTGCTCAGAAACCGGAGATAGAAGAAAAAAGAAAAAAGAAAAAGAAAAAGGTTCGCGATGAAATTAAAAAGACGAAGTCGGCACCGGGGAAGTCGGAGGATGAAGAAGAATCAAAATCGCGAAAACGTAAACGAGTTCGTCGCGCTGAAGTGAATGAAGATGAAGTAGCGAAGGCAATTCGTGAGACTCTGGCTGATCCAGGTGACGAGTTAGCCATCGCGCGTGCCGCCATACGCAGGAAGAAAAAAGAAAAGCGCGAAGAAGAAGAACAGAAAAAGCTTGATCAGATTGAACATGATAAGATGCGCATTAAAGTGACAGAATTTGTTACTGTTGGTGAACTTGCTAATCTCATGCAGGTAACGGTGGCTGAAGTCATACAAAAAGTTATGGGTCTTGGCATTATGGTGTCTATCAATCAGCGCTTAGATAAAGACACCATTACGCTGGTATCTGACGAGTTTGGATTTCAGGTGGACTTTGAGGAAGAGTTTTCGTCAGAAGCGCTTTCGGACATCGAAGATGACGAAGAGACACTTCTTCCGCGCGCGCCAGTCGTCACGATTATGGGACATGTCGATCACGGTAAAACATCGTTGCTCGATCATATTCGAAGTGCAAATGTTGTTGCCGGTGAAGCAGGTGGAATCACACAGCATATCGGGGCATATGAGGTCACAGTTGGTGAGGATAAACAGATCACATTTCTTGATACGCCAGGCCACGAAGCATTCACTGCAATGCGCGCCAGAGGCGCCCAAGTGACGGATATTGTGGTGCTCGTGGTTGCTGCAGACGATAGTGTGATGCCGCAAACCGTGGAAGCTATAAGTCATGCACAGGCAGCAAACGTCCCGATCATCGTCGCAATTAACAAAATCGATAAACCAGAATCTAATCCTGAACGAATCAAACAACAATTAGCGGAACGAGGACTTCTGGTGGAAGAATATGGTGGGAAGCATCAGGTAGTTGAACTTTCGGCGAAAAAGGGGACAAATGTCAATTTGCTTCTCGAAAAAATCTTGCTGGAAGCCGAGATGTTGAATCTTCGAGCTAATCCAAATAGAGAAGCACGCGGAACTGTTGTGGAAGCTGAGTTGGATAAAGGCAAAGGAATCATTGCTACAATTTTAGTGCAAAAAGGTACCTTGCGTATTGGTGATTCATTCGTCTGTGGTGTTTGGAGCGGACGCGTACGAGCTATGTTTAATGAGCGGGGTCAACGAGTAGAAGCCGCTAAACCATCGCAACCTGTCCAGGTAGTTGGTTTCGATGGCATTCCACAGGCAGGCGATGATCTCATTGGCATTGAAGACGAACATCAAGCACGTGAAATTAGTCTCACGCGTCAGCAGTTGAAGCGTGAACAGGATTTCAGACAAAACAGACGCGTCACATTAGACGATATATCGCAGCAAATCAAAGAAGGACAAGTACGCGATCTGCCGGTTATTGTCAAAGCAGATGTGGATGGTTCGGCAGAAGCTCTTTCGGATTCTTTGATGAAACTCTCGACCGATGAAGTCAAAGTACAGGTAATTTATAAAGGCGTCGGTGGTATTTCTGAATCAGATGTATTGCTTGCTATGGCCTCAAGCGCGGTGATTATCGGATTCCATGTCCGTCCCAATCTCAAAGCACGCCAGCTTGCACAGCACGAAGATGTTGATATCAGAATCTATAATATTATTTATGATGCCATTAACGATGTACGAAAAGCGCTGGAAGGTTTGTTAGCGCCAACGGTAACAGAAGAAGTGACTGCAACAGTAGATGTCCGTGATGTCTTCAAAATATCTAAAATCGGAACGATTGCCGGTTGCCATGTGAGAGATGGTAAAATCATGCGGAACAATCATGTACGTCTCGTACGTGATGGCATTGAAGTGTTTGATGGAACTATCGCCTCGCTGAAGCGTTTTAAAGACGATGTTAAAGAGGTCGAACAAGGATTTGAATGCGGTATTAGTCTTGAAAATTTCAACGACATCAAGAATGGCGATATTATTGAAGCGTATAAGACTGTAGAGACCAAACGTAAATTGGAATAAAGGATAGAATGTGTCTGTTCGATCAGAAAAAGTTGGATCGCTCATTAAAGAAGAATTGAGCGTATTGTTTCAACGCAACTTCAGCATGGCCGATTTCGGATTTTTAACTGTGACAGAAGTGCTCATGAGTCCAGACCTTAAGGTCGCAAAAGTGTATGTGAGCATTTTTGGGGACGAAGAGCGGAAGAAAAAAAGTTTCGCCAAATTAGAAGCTCAAAAATCGTCGATTCGTTCAATGCTTGGACATGCGGTGCGCTTACGTTTTACACCTGAAATTATCTTTTATTTGGATGAAACGTTGGACCGGGCAATGAAACTCGAGAATATTTTTCATAAAATTCACGAGAATGATTCAAAGAAAGAAGAAGAGAAAAGTTCGACTGATGCATGAATGAAGAGAATGTTGTATTCCATGACTTTTCAATTGAAGGTGAAGTTCTCTTTCTTGATAAGCCCTTAAATTGGACGTCGTTCGATGTTGTTAAAAAAGTACGTGTGCTCTTCGATGTACGGAAAGTGGGGCACGCAGGAACATTAGATCCACATGCAACAGGTTTGATGATTGTCTGCACGGGTAAGAAAACAAAAAGTATTGAACAGTTTGTTGGATTAGAAAAAGAATATACGGGTACGTGTAAAATTGGAGAGCGGACTCCAAGTTTCGATACAGAAACAGTAGCTCATGAACGGAAAGATTCTTCTGCTGTCACTGAAAAGCAGATAAAAGAGACAGCACAGAGTTTTATCGGCAAGCAGTTCCAACTGCCGCCTATGTATTCGGCAGTGAAATATGGAGGAAAACCACTCTATAAATACGCGCGTGCCGGAAAAACTGTAGAACGCGTTGAACGGGAAATAGATGTTTCATGTTTTGAAATTAGTACTATTCGTGATCAGTATGTCGATTTTTGTATTGTTTGCTCAAAAGGTACCTATATTCGTTCTTTGATAGATGAATTTGGACTGCGACTTGGATGCGGTGCAACGTTGACTGCGCTGAGACGAACACGCATTGGTGATCATCGTGTTGTACAAGCTATGACAATAGATCAATTGATCGATTGGCGGAATTCAATCTCCATAACAAATCAGAGCTATCATGAAATTGGCTCGACAAATTAAAGAGATTCCGTTTAATAAAAATTCAGTGATAACGGTTGGGACTTTTGATGGTGTTCATCTTGCCCATCAAAAGATTATACAAGAAGTCGTTGCTCTTGCAAGAAAGAGAAACGGCAGAAGTGTCGTGGTAACGTTTGAGCCGCATCCGCGAGAAGTTGTTGCACAGGCAGATACGAAGATACAACTTCTCACGACTCTGCGAGAACGTCAAGAGGTATGCGAGAAATTAGGCGTAGATTGGTTTCTTGTGATTACCTTTGATAAAGAATTTTCGAACCAGAGTTTTCGTGATTTTTATGTCACATACTTAATCGGCGGAATAGGAATGAACGTAGTTGTTGAAGGGTATGATCATCACTGGGGAAGGAACCGCGAAGGAACAATTGGGTCGTTGATACAATTAGGTAAAGAATTTGAATTTGATGTTGTGAACATTGAACCATTCGTTCATAACGGTACACCGGTGAATAGTTCTATCATACGAAACGAACTCAACCGGGGAATGGTAGATCAGGCCGCAGAATTGTTAGGCAGACCTTATACATTGCGCGGGACTGTTGTTGCTGGAGACCGGAGAGGACGTCTTCTCGGTTATCCAACAGCAAATATAGAACTTGATTCACAGAAAAAACTTATCCCTGACAACGGAATCTATTTTGTGAAGGTTGATGTCGGGGAGGATACGTATTTTGGTATGGCAAGTATTGGAGTGCGTCCAACCTTTCCATCAACTGGTAGACGCACAATTGAAGTACATATTCTCGATTTTGATGAAGATATTTATGGATCTGATATTCAAATCGGTTTCTTGCGTAGACTGCGCAATGAACTCAAATTTAATTCGGCGGAAGAACTTATTCAACAGATGCACAAAGACAAGGAATTAAGCAGCGTTTTACAGCTTGAATATAAAAGTATAGTATAGAACTATTGTAGTACAATTAAATTTACAAGGAGCTAAAATGCCAATTACAACCGAGCAAAAGAAAGAACTAATTAATAAATACGGCAAAAATTCTTCAGATACAGGTACTCCTGAAGTACAAATTGCCCTTATCACGGCGAATCTTAACAGTCTGTCCCCGCATCTTGATACATTTAAAAAAGATCACCATGCTCGGCTGGGTTTGCTGAAATTAGTCGGCAAGCGGCGCCGGCTTCTAGACTATTTAATGAAAAAGGATATTGCACGATATCGGAAAATTATTCAAGAGCTTGAGATTCGTAAGTAAACAACGACGGTTTAATTGATAGCATTTTTTTAGTACGTGGTTCTTTAGAAGAAAGAAGCAGGCACCTATGAAGGTCACAAAGGAAATACAAGTCAACGGAAAAACATTCACGCTGGAAACCGGCAGGTTTGCCAAACAAGCACATGGCGCGGTCATGGTCAGGTATGGAGATACCATGGTACTGGCAACCGTCGTGAGTTCTTATGAAGCCAAAGAAGGACAGGATTATTTTCCGTTACAAGTCGAATATCGTGAAAAAACAGCGGCAGCAGGAAAAATTCCTGGGGGCTTTTTCAAGCGTGAAGGACGTCCTACAGAAAAAGAAATATTATCGTCACGCTTGATTGATCGTCCTATTCGACCGATGTTTCCTAAGACATACACAAACGAAACGCAGGTTCTTGTCACTGTGTATTCTTCTGATATGGAACATGACGGCGATGTTCTTGGTGCATGTGCGGCATCTGCGGCTCTCATGGTATCTGATATCCCATTTGATGGCCCCATCGCAGAAGTACGTGTAGGCCGTATTGGTGGAAAGTATATTGTGAATCCAACATTCAAGGAACTAGAGTCGAGCGAGTTAGATATTACCGTTGCTGGAACGAATGATTCTATTGTCATGGTTGAAGGTGAATCTATCGAAGCTTCCGAAAATGATTTACTTGAAGCGCTGCGAGTCGGCCATGAGGCAATAAAGAGCCTTTGTGCTATTCAAATGGAACTTGCTAAAGAAATTAATAAGCCGAAACGAGAAATTATTGTTCCGGAAATCCCGTCTGGTTTGCAAGAAGACGTCAAGATTCTTGCAGAAGCCAAGATGAAACAATTGAGCCGTACAGTGATGGCAAAAGAGGAACGATCTGAAGCGACAAATAAAGTGTATGTTGAAGTCAAAACTTCTTTGGCAGAAAAATATCCTGAAAAAGAGCTTGTCATAGACGAAGTACTCCACGATATCGAACGTGATGCAATGAGGTCTACTATTCTCAACGATGGCAAACGTCTTGATGGACGCGGGTTGACGGACATTCGAAACATTACCTGCGAAGTTGGGATTCTGCCTCGTACACATGGTTCTGCGCTCTTTACACGCGGTGAAACCCAAAGTCTTACATCTGCAACACTTGGGACAAAAATGGACGAACAAGTTCTGGAAGGGTTGCTGCCTGAAACAACGAAACGCTTCATGCTCCACTATAATTTTCCACCGTTTTCCGTTGGTGAAGTCGGCAGACTTGGTTCTACAGGACGGCGTGAAATTGGACATGGAAATCTTGCAGAGCGTTCGCTGAAGCGATTGATTCCGGTTGAAGCAGATTTTCCATACACCGTTCGTGTCGTTTCTGATATTCTTGAATCAAACGGTTCATCATCAATGGCAACGGTGTGTGCGGGTACACTGGCACTTTTTGATGCCGGTGTTCCTATGAGCCGCGCGGTCGCCGGTATTGCAATGGGACTCGTAAAGGAATCTGATCAAGTTGCCATTCTGAGCGACATTCTGGGAAATGAAGATCATCTTGGCGATATGGATTTCAAAGTCGCTGGAACAACTGTTGGAATTACTGCATTCCAGATGGATATCAAGATTAAAGGTATCTCATTTGAGATTCTTGAGAAAGCGCTTGCTCAAGCGAAAGAAGGACGAATGCACATTCTTGATATTATGGCTCAGAGCCTTCCTGCCGCACGGACGGAAATATCTCAGTATGCACCGCGTTTGCAGACTATAAAGATTCCAGTTGATATGATTGGCGCACTCATTGGACCTGGCGGAAAGAATATTCGTCAGCTCGTCAAAGATAGCGGTGCAGAGATCAATGTCGACGATGACGGTACGGTAACGGTTGCAGCAGTAGAAAAAGAATCCGCGGATAAGGCGATGCTCTATATTCGTGGTCTTGCCGATGTACCGGAAATAGATAAAGTATATAAGGCAACGGTTAAAAAAATTACAGACTTCGGTGCATTCGTTGAAATTCTACCAGGGAAAGAAGGATTGGTACACGTCTCTCAGCTCAATGTGCAGCGTGTAGAAAAAGTAGATGACTTTGTGAAAGTAGGCGATACGCTTGAAGTTAAATTAATGCATATCGACGCAGATGGAAAAATGAGCCTCAGTCATAAAGCATTACTGCCTGGCGGAGAGAATGCGAGTGAGGAAATGAAGCGTTCCCGTGAGCGGAAAAAGACAGATCATCGAAGTGGAGGTAGAGACGACCGGCATTCACGTCGTTAATCATTTCATTCTGCAAGGAGTACATATCCTCACATCACATACAATGAATACATGATGTGAGGATTTCTTTTATGAATCTTACTATTCCACAAATACATGGATTGAAAGGGAATCTTCAAATTCCTGGTGATAAATCCATTT